>JACQUR010000263.1 GCA_016210245.1 Chloroflexota bacterium | reverse complement strand
CCAGGGGGGAGGGGAGACGAGGCGCGCCGCCCCACGCCGTGGGGGCCGACCGCCCGGTCGCCCCCCCACGCCAATCCGTAGGGGCGGACGGCCCTGTCCGCCCGCCGCCCAGAGGGCGGCAACGGGTCGCGGGGGTCGGGGGCCACGGACCGGAGCGGCGGCGTGAGAGGGCCATCGCCCCCTGCGGCTCCGCACGCCAATCCGTAGGGGCGGACGGCCCTGTCCGCCCGCCGCCCGAAGGGCGGCAGAGGCCCCGCGAGCCGGCAGGTGCTCCGGTAGCCCCCGGCCCGCGCGACCCTTTGCCGCCCTCTGGGCGGCGGGGCGACAGGGCCGTCGCCCCCTACGGACCGGGGCGGCCGGAGCCGGTTGCGCCAACCTCGGACCGGCGCGGCGACGGGGCCGTCGCCCCCTACGGCTCCGCAACCAGCACAAGAACTTGCCAGACCCGAGCGGGATGGGGCGGGCGGCCGCTCAGCGGCCGCCTCCGATACCCAGCAACTCCTCGAACGCCGTACTCAGCATGTTCTGCTGGTAGCCCAACCACTCGAAGGGCTTGAAGCCGATGAACTCGAAGAAATAGCCCTCATTGAACGGCGTGGTGAGTGGGAACGCCATGATCCAGAAAAAGGCGAACGTGCCCAGCACCATGTACGCGGTCATGCGCCAGCCCTCGCGCGACGTATACCTGAAGTAGATGAGGCTGGCCAGGGTGCCTCCAATCGGGAAACCAAGCACGAAGATGAAGGCGACGAAGGCGACCAGCCAGCCAATCATTGAGTAGGCGCGGCGACGAAAGATCTCCGGTGGCACCTCGTGCTCGGCCTCCTGGTGCGCCACCGTCCCGCCAGCACCTACCGTGACAAGAGACCGGTAGCGCAGGGCGAGCTGGACAAGCAGCAGCGCCAGCAGAGGAATGCCTATGGCCCAGGGGAACAGCCGGGCCTTGATCTCCCAGCCCCGAGCCTCGAACACGGCCGCCCCGACGAGCGCCGTGATGGCGAGAGTAAAGGCGATGTCGAACAGGACTTTACGGCTCACTTGCGAACACCTCCACCTCCGCCGTGGGCGCCAGCCTGCGCCGGATCTGACTCTCCACCAACGGGAAGAACACGGCCGTAAGACAGATCAGGATGAGGATGACCACGATGGGGCGCGTCAGGAAGTCGAGGCTGTACCGCGCGTAGGAGAGGAAGAGGTAGTTCTCGGCCAGGCTCCCAAGGACGAGACCCAACACCAGCGGCGGCCGGGGCCAATCAAGATAGACCATGGCGAGGCCGACGAGGCCGAAGAAGAGCGTGGTGATCAAGTCGAGCAGGGCGTTCTTCTCGGCGAAGGAGCCCACGTACACCAGCAGGATGATCGGCGGGATGAGCAACCCCCCGCGAATGTAGGTGATCTTCGCAAGCTGGTTGATGAATATGAAGCACAAGGCGACGGTGATGACGTTCGACACGACGATGACCCAGACAAAGGACATCGTCAGCGGCAGATTCTTGGTGAGCATCGAAGGACCCGGAACAAGTCCCTGAATCAGGAACGCGCCGAGCAGAATGGCCATGGTGATGCTGGTCGGCACGCCAAAGGCCACGGTGGGAATCAGGTTCCCGCCCTCCTTGGAGTTGTTGGCCGCGCCCGGTCCCAGCACGCCCTCGATCGCACCCTTGCCGAACCGTTCCTTGTCCGGTGACGACTGCGCCGCGTGGGCATAGGCGATCCATTGGGCAACCGAGCCCCCCAGGCCGGGAATCATTCCGGTGAAGGCCCCAAGCAGGCTGCACCGGACCGTCAGCCACCAGTAGCGGAAGGTGTCCTTGACTCCCTCCATCACGCCGCCGATCTTGCCGACCCGCTCCCCCGCGATACTCGTGCCTTTGACCGCGAGGTCGAACATCTCCGGAAAAGCGAACAGCCCCACGGCGACCGGAACGAGCCCGATCCCATCCCAGAAGTGCAGCATTCCGAAGGTATAGCGCTGGATGCCAGACTGCGGGTCCATCCCGATCATGGCCAGCATCAGCCCGAGCCCGCCTGCGATGATCCCCTTGAGCACATTGCCGCTGCTGATGGACGCGACGAACGTGATCCCCAGGATGCTCAGCATGAAGAACTCGGGCGAGCCGAAGGAGAGCACAAGGGGGCGGACGAACGGGATGGCGAGCACGATGGCGAAGGCGCCGATCACCGCGCCCACCAGCGAGCTCATCAGGACTGCGCCGAGCGCGCGCCCGGCCTGGCCCTTCTTGGCCATTGGGTGCCCGTCGACGACCAGCGCCGCGGAGATGACCTCGCCCGGCACGCCGAAGAGGACCGAGGTGATGTCGCCGGTGGTGGCGGTGACCGACAGCATGCCCAACAGGAAGGCGAAGGCCTCCACCGGCTTCATGTCGAAGGTGAAGGGCAGCATGATGGCCATCGTCACGGCACCGCCGAGGCCGGGCAGGATTCCGACCATGAAGCCGATGATGATCCCGACCATCATGAGCAGGAAGGGCCTGGGCTCGAAGATGGCGAGGAAGCCCTTGCCGAAGGACTCGATGAGATTGGCGTCTGCCGAGTTCACCCAGGCGATGGCGGCAGCGATTCCGAAGCCGATGAACATCAACGTAGACATGCTGGGGCGTCTTCGCGCGAAGACTTTCTGCATCGTCTAACCCCTCCCTCCGTAGCCTCGATCAGGATGAGTAACTACTCACTTGCTCTTGCGCGGCGGGCTTGCTGCCATCGCGTTGGCGGTCAGGGTTGGTCATGATAGAGCATCCGTCCCCCGCCTGGCTAGCCCCCCGCACATCGCGCCTGCCAGCATCGCTGTGCCTGGCCGGTTCGCAGCAACCTGTTCACCCGGTCGCCTACTCCGCCTTGAGCGCCTCGGCGAGCTTCCTGGCCACGCCGGGTGGTGCCGAGAGCACCTCCCTGGCCACCTCCAGGACCTGGGGTCCCGCCTTGGGCTCCACGTCCAGGTTGGCCTTCCTGGCGTCGTCCAGGAAGGCCGGATCCTTGAACGTTGCCATGAAGGCCTGCTGCAGCGCCGCGAGCCGCTCGGCGGGCACCCCTGGCGGGGCTGCGAAGGGCTTGGACATGGCCTGAGGCGCGGCCCAGGCGCGCAACGCCTGGCGGCCAGCGTCGTCCCGAGCGAACTCCTCCGCCACCGGAATCTCCTTCAGGTCGGGATGACGGCCCTCGCGCGACTGCTGGACCAGCACATTCACGTACTTCTCGTCCAGCCACTGCTGGGCGGTGGACTTGATGGACTGCCACGACCAGCACGCTCCATCCACCTCCCGGCTCTCCACCGCCAGGCGGATCTTGCTGGTCCCTTCGTACCCGCTGACCAGCTTGAGCTTCGCCCCCGTCGTCGCTCGCAGCACCCTGGGGAAGTCGTCCGTCTCCGAGCCCGGCGCCGTCCCACCGACCACGAAGGGCTGGCTGGCCTTCAGCAGGTCCTGGAAGGTGGCGAGGCCCGTGTCCTTGCGCGCCACGCAGGCCACGTGGCTGGTGTACGAGCTACCCACCCAGGAGAACTGGCGGGCATCGAACTCCACGCCCTGCTGGCCGGTGAGCTGGCTGAGCAACTGGAACTCGTTGAAGGTGCCGAAGGTCAGGCCGTCGGGCTTGGTGAGCTTGAACAACTGGTTGGCGGCCTTGAGGCTCCCCGCGCCCGGCACGTTCTCCACCACTGCCGTAGGGTTGCCGGGCAGGTGGCTGCCGAGGTGGCGGGCGAGGGTTCGGGCGTAGGTGTCGAACCCCCCGCCGGCTGAGTAGCCGACGATGATCCGGATCGTCTTCCCCTGGTAGAACTCCTCGATCGCCTTGAGGTCGGGCTTCTCAGCCGGCCTGGCAGCCGGAGGCTGCGTCGCCGCGGGCTTCGCCGGCGCGGCGGTGGCGGCCGGCTTCGCCTCCGGTCCGGCTGACGCCACGGTGGGTGCGGGCCGGGCCGGTGGGGTGGTGGGGCCGGGCTGCGCTGCGGGCGCGCAGGCCGCCGCGGCAAAGGCTCCGGCCACCAGGCCGGGGAAGAGCAGGCAGAGGTTCCGCCCCAGGGCTCGAAGTCGCACGTTCATTGCGGTCCGCTCGTTCCTTTCAGTGAGGTGTCAAGCCGTGGCGAACAACGCAGCACCGGTGGGTCGCTGTGCGCGCCAGAGCCTGGAAAGGCCGTCCGGGCAGAGCGCCGCTCGAGGTGGGCGGTACCATACCACACGCCGCCCCTTGCGACAACCGGAGGAACGGTATTCAATCTCACTCACCACAATTGTAAGAGGGGGACGCATGAGCCGATCATCAGTCGGCCGATCCTGGCATCCGTACGCTGACCTCATCCTGACCAACGCCAACGTGATCGCGGTCGACGCGCGGGACACGCGCGCCCAGGCGGTGGCGATCAAAGACGGGCGCATCGTCGCGCTTGGCGCGCCCGAGGCGGTGGCTGCGGCCCGCGGACCGCAGTCCGACGTGCTCGACCTCCGTGGACGCACCGTGATCCCCGGACTCATCGACGGGCACGCGCACCACGACCGCGAGGGCCTGCGCCAGCTCTTTCCATCCCTGGCCGGGGCGCGCTCCATCGACGACATCCTGGCCAGGGTCCGTGAGTTGGCCCACCAGACCCCGAAGGGCGAGTGGATCGTGACCATGCCCATCGGTGAGCCCCCGCACTACTTCGCCGCCGCGGAGGGGCTGGCGGAGGGGCGCTACCCCACGCGCTGGGAGCTGGACCGCGCCGCTCCAGACCACCCGGTCTACCTGCGCGGCATCTGGGGCTACTGGCGCGACCGGCCGCCCATCGTCTCGGTGGCCAACAGCGCGGCCCTGGCGCGCTGCGGCATCGGGCGCGACACGCAGCCGCCATGCTCGACCGTGGAGATCGAGCGCGACCCGGCCACCGGAGAGCCCACTGGCGTGTTCCGCGAGCACTTCGAGGTCCCCGTGCTGGAGTTCACTCTCTTCCGGGCCGTTCCCCGCTTCACCCACGCGCAGCGGGTGCGTGGACTGCGGGGCAGCATCCAGCGCTCCCACGCGGCCGGCACGACCAGCATCTACGAGGGCCACGGCCTCGTTCCGGAGGTGCAGGCCGCCTACCTGGAGCTGCACGCGGCCGGCGAGCTGACCATGCGCACCCACCTGGTCCTCAGCCCCACCTGGTCGTCCGTCGACGAGGCCGAGCAGGTCATGGACCAGTGGCTGACCTACGCCACCGGCCCGGGGCTGGGCGACGAGTGGCTGCGCCTGGGCGGGGTGTTCGTCCGCATTGGCGGGCGTGAGGACGTGGCGGCCATCGTGCGGGCGGGGCTGCCGTACACGGGCTGGGCCGGCTTCGCCGAGCAGGCGTATACGCCCGAGGAGTTCCGCGCCCTGGCCTTCGCCGCAGCCCGCCGCAACCTGCGCCTCAACACCATCGTCAGCACGCCGGACACCTTGCGCACCGCCCTGGACACCCTGGAGGCCATCGACCGCGAGCTCCCCATCCGCCAGCGACGCCTCGTACTGATCCACGTCAGCGAGGCCAGTCGGGAGGCGATCGAGCGGATGCGCCGCCTGGGAGTCGTGGCCACCACTCAGCCGGCCAACTTCCTGTGGAAGCGGGGCGGGCCCGCGCTGGCCAGCGGCGCCGACCCGGAGCGCCTGCTGCCCCATCGCGACTTCCTCGAGCTGGGCCTGCCGTTCGCCCTGTCCACCGACAACAACCCGTACAACGCCTTCTGGGCGCTCTGGGCGGCGGTGGAGCGAACCGAGCGCGAGCAGGGGCGGGTGGTCGGCGCCGGGCAGCGCATCTCGCCCCTGGAAGCGCTCCGCGCCCTCACCCGCGACGCCGCTCGCCTGACCTTCGAAGAGTCCGTGAAGGGCTCGATCGAGGTCGGCAAACTCGCCGACCTGGCCGTCCTGGCAGACGACCCGCTGGCCGTGCCGCCCGCGCGCCTTCGCGACCTGCAGGTCCAGTTGACGCTGGTCGGCGGCCGGGTCGTGTACTGCGCGGACCCCGAGCTGCTGCCCACCCGCCAGCGGGACACCGCGGCGAGAGTCGAGGGCCAGCGCAGTGGCCGATAGGTCCATCGCGCTCCTGAGGGACCAGCCCCGCGCTACACCTCTGCCTACTCGCGCCCGGCCACTCGTCGCAACAGGTCCGGGCTGAAGTCCCCGTGGCAGACCTCCTCCACCGGGCCGCGCATCCAGAGGTCGCCCTGGGCAGCAAGGGCGATGTGGAGCTGCCCGCCGGGCATGCTGATGGTCACCTCGGAGTCGACCAGCCCGAGGCGCTGGCAGGCCGCCGCCACCGCGCAACTGCTCGAGCCCGAAGCCAGCGTCTCGCCCGCGCCCCGTTCCCAGATGACGATCCGCACCTCGGACCGGGAAACCACCTGGGCGAACTGCACGTTGGTGCGGTTGGGAAAGGCCGGGTGGTGCTCGATCTTCGGCCCCAGCCGCCGCAGGTCCACCTGCTCCACGTCCGGCACCACGATCACGCAGTGCGGGTTGCCTACCGAGAGCGAGGTCACCGCGAACCGCTCGCCCTCGACCTCGATCGACTCCAGCGGGTCGAAGGTGGCCGTGCCCATGTTGGCGGTCACCATCGCCACCCGGCCCGCTTGCAGCTCCAACTCCACCGGCACCAGGCCGCCCAGGGTGTGGAGCACAAAGCGGCCCTGGTCGGTGTAGCCGTGGTCGCGCAGGAACTTGGCGAAGATGCGCACCCCGTTGCCGCTCTTCTCGGCCTCGCTGCCGTCCGGGTTGAAGATCCGCACCCCGAAGTCCCCGCCCCCGCCCGGCGCCACCGCCAGGATGCCATCGGAGCCCACCCCCAGGTTGCGATGGCAGATCAGGCGAATCGTCTCCGGCGTCAGCTCGAACGGAATTGCCCGAGGATCGATGACGATGTAGTCGTTGCCCAGGCCGTGCGACTTGACGAAGTGCGGCATCCAGCAGACCTCTCTCTACGGGACTATGCCGGGCATTATAGCAGTGGTCAGGAGGCTGTAGGCGCGCAAGGCCTTGCGCGCCTACAGCCTCCTGATCACTGGCCACGAGCTACCCACCACTAGCGCTGGTGCTATACTCCCACTAAACCTCAAGTGGAAGGGTGGATTCTTGGTCCAAGACGCCGAGCGCGAGCGCGAGCTCGCTCTAGCCGTCGACCTTGGCGGCACGCGCTTCAGGGTCGGCCTGGTCCACGCTGGCGGGCGCGTGGTCTACCGCTCCTCGCACGCCACCCAGGCCGAGGAGGGTCCCGACCGGGTCATCGAGCGGGTCGTCGCGGCCCTGCGGGAGGCGCAGACCCACCTGCACGCGGGCCAGTTCGCCCGGGGCGTCGGCGTCGCCGCGCCCGGGCCGCTCGATCCGGGGAGCGGCGTCGTGTTCTCCGCGCCCAACATGCCTGGCTGGAAGGATGTGCCGCTCAAGGCGCTGCTGGAGCAGGCCCTCGGGCTGCACGCCGTGGTCGGCAACGACGCCAACCTGGCCGCCCTGGGCGAGGCCAGGTTCGGGGCTGGGCGCGGGCACGCCCACCTGGTCTACCTGACCATCAGCACCGGGGTCGGCTCCGGCATTCTCGTCGACGGCAAGCTGCTGGTCGGCAGCCAGGGCCTGGCGGGCGAGGCGGGCCACACCACCATTGCGCTGGATGGCCCCGCCTGCAAGTGCGGCAATCGGGGCTGCCTGGAAACCCTGGCCTCCGGCACCGCCATCGCCAACCGCGCGCGTGAGCTGCTGGCCCAGGGCCGGCCGAGCCTGCTCTCGGCCCAGCAGAGCAGGCTGACGGCGCAGACGGTCGGGGCGGCGGCGCAGCAGGGCGATCCGCTGGCGCGAGAGGTCCTGTTGGGCGCGGCGCGGGCGCTGGGTGCGGGCATCGTCAACCTCGTCCACCTGTTCAACCCCACCCTCGTCATCCTGGGCGGTGGGGTGACCCAGGCCGGCGATCTGTGGTGGGAGGCGGTGCGCGGCACTGTCGACCAGTGCGCGATGCCGGCGTTCCGCCGGAACCTGCGCGTGGTCGCCGCTGTCCTGGGAGACGACATGGGCCTGCTCGGCGCTGGCGCCGCGGTCTGGAACGAGCCGGCCGTGAGCGGAGCAGCGTGATCGCGCTCGATACTCGCCTGGACCAACTCTCCGCGCTCGTCGACGGCTGGACGCACGAGTTTCTGCGCACGGTTGACGTCGGCGTCCGGCCTTTCCAGCAGATGATCGCCTACCACCTCGGCTGGGCGGGCAGCGACCTGCAGCCCCTGCCCAGGCCCGTCTCAGCCGGGAAGCGCCTCCGCCCGGCCCTGTGCCTGCTGGTGGCCGAGGCGGTCTGCGGGCGCCTGGAGCCGGCCGCCGCAGCCGCGGTGGCGCTGGAGCTGGTCCACAACTTCTCCCTGGTCCACGACGATATCCAGGACCAGAGTGACCTGCGCCGCCACCGCCCGACCATCTGGGCGCTCTGGGGCGAGGCCCAGGCCATCAACGTGGGCGATGGGCTCTTTGCCCTGGCCCAACTCGCGCTCACCTCCCCGTGTCTGCCTCTGCCCCGCGCCGAGGTCACCGTGCAGGCCGCTGCCCACCTGAACCGCACCTGCCTGGCCCTGGTGGAGGGCCAGTTCCTCGACCTGGAGCTCCAGCGCGCCGAGGAAGTCAGCCTGGCGGACTACCAGCGCATGGTCGCCGGCAAGACCGCGGCGCTCTTCCAGTGCGCCTGCGAGCTGGGCGCGCTCTACGCTGGCGCTCCTGCTGGAACGCTCTCTCCCTGCGGCGCCTTCGGGCACCAGCTTGGCCTCGCCTTCCAGTACCAGGATGACCTGCTGGGCGCCTGGGGCCAGAGCGCCGCCACCGGCAAGCCCGAGGCGGGCGACCTGCGCTCGAAGAAGAAGGGCCTGCCCGCCGTCCTGGCGTTCGAAACCCTGCGCGGGCCCGACGCCGCGCGCCTGCGCGCCCTGTACCGCTCGCCTGGCGACCTGGACGACGCGGGAGTGGCGGAAGTCCTGGCCCTGCTCGAGCGGTGGTCGATCCACGCCGGCGCCGAGCGCCTGGTCGAGCGAGGGTATGCTGAGGCGCTCCAGGAGCTTGCCCGGATCGCTCCCTCTGGCTCGCCTCCGCCGGCCCTGGTCGCCCTGTGCCAGCGGCTGCAGACTCGGCAAGCGTGATTCCCCGTGACGCGTCGCCACGATGAGGCAGCCCCCGCCTACTCGGCGCTGGCGAGTTCCTGCCACAGGTAGGCCGCGCTGCGCGCGCCCCCCATCAGGTTCTCGATCCCGAAGCGCTCGTTCGGGGCGTGGGCGTGGTCGTCGTGCGGCGCCACTCCCATCAGCACCACGGGTAGCCCGAGCAACTGCTGAAAGCTGGCCACCACCGGGATCGACCCGCCGGCCCGAATGAACACCGGACGGGTGCCGAAGCCGCGCTCCAGCGCCCGGAACGCTGCCTGGACCGCGGGATGGTCGAGCGGGGTGAGGGACGGCTTGCCGCCATGCATGCGGGTGAAGGTGAGCTGCACCGTACGGGGGCAGAGCGCGCGCAGGTGGCGCTCCAGCAGGTCGAGCACGCGCTCGGGGTCCTGGTCGGGGACCAGGCGGCAACTGAGCTTGGCCCAGGCGCGGGCGGGGATGATCGTCTTGGAGCCCTCGCCGGTGAACCCGCCCCACATCCCATTCAGCTCCAGGGTCGGCCTGGTCCAGATTCGCTCCAGAGTGGTGTAGCCCGCCTCGCCCTGCAGCGCCTCCACCCCCACCTCCGCTTTGAAGCGCGGCTCGTCGAACGGGAGTCGGGCGAGGGCCGCTCGCTCTTCCGGCGACAGGGGGCGAACGTCGTCGTAGAAGCCGGGCACGGTAATGCGGGCCTGGTCGTCCTTGAGCGCCGCCACCAGCTTGGCCAGCACCTCCAGCGGGTTGGCCACGGCGCCGCCGTAGCTGCCGGAGTGGAGGTCGGTGGCCGGACCCCGGACCTCGACCTGGCAGTAGGCCAGGCCGCGCAGGCCGTAGCAGATGGACGGCAGTGCGGGCGCGAACATGGCGGTGTCGCTCACCACCACGACGTCCGCGGCCAGCAGGTCGCGCTGCGCCTCCAGGAGGGCATCCAGGTGGCCGCTGCCGATCTCCTCCTCGCCCTCCAGCAGCACCTTGAGGTTGAGCGGCAGGCGGCCCTGGGTGCGCAGGTGCGCCTCCACGGCCTTGAGGTGCATGAACACCTGGCCTTTGTCGTCGGACGCGCCCCGGGCGAAGATCGAGCCAGCGTGGATCACTGGCTCGAACGGGGGCGACTGCCACTCGTGGAGAGGATCGACCGGCTGGACGTCGTAGTGTCCGTAGACCAGCGCCGTGGGGCGTCCGGGCGCGTGGAGCCAGTCGGCGTAGACGACGGGGTGGCCGGGCGTGGCCAGCACCTGGACGTGCTCCAGGCCAACGCGCCGCAGCTCGTCCGCCAGCCAGTGCGCGCAGCGTGCCACCTCAGCCCGGTGCTCCGGGCTGGCGCTGATACTGGGGATGCGCAAGAACTCCGCCAGTTCGCCCAGGAACCGCGGCTGGTTCTGCTCGAGGTACTCGATCACCGGCTCCATGGCCTCTCCCAAGCGTTGGAGGTTGGAGGTTGGAGGTTGAATGTTGGATGCCACATCCAACCTTCAACCTCCAACCTCATTCTGCAATGATGACGTCGATCTTCCACTCGCCCTGCACGCCGTCCTGTTGCCCCCGGCTGTTGAAGCGGTGCAGGTTGAAGGTAATCCTTCCGTCGCTCAGCGGGGCCCGCTGTGGCCACCGCTCGGTGACCACCTCCACCAGGTCGTACAGCTCGACCCTCCGCCACTGTTCTACCTTGATCCCCGGCCCGAGTCGCTCGGCCAACCAGGTGCGGGCCTTCTCGCGGGGCATCGTCTCGCCGCCCGAGCCCTGGGCAGCCACCGCCACCTCGTCGAGCAGGATGGGCTCGAGCTGGGCCAGGTTCTGGCTGGCCAGGGCACGGCCGATGCTGGCCACCACCGTCTCCGCCTCGCGCGCGACCTGCTCGGGTGGCACGGGGCTGGCCGCGGGCGAGGGCACGGAGGCCACCCGGACAGGCGACGGCTGGACAGCCAGAGCCGGCGTGCGGATGGGGGTTGGGATGGGCGTGGCCGCGGCGCGCGCGGCCGTCGCGGCCGCGCCCGGCGGCGGCGGCGTGGCCGGAGCGAGCAACTGGTCCGCCTGGCAGCCGGCCAGGGCCAGCACAGCTACGAGCGACCACAACCAACGCGCCTGGGGGATGCGATCAAGGCTCACAAACCCATTATAGGCGAGAAGGAGCAAGAGCGAGAGGGAGCCAGGGTCGAGTCGCTGGGGGCCGCCAGCGGCTAGACCCAGGCTCCCACT
>JACQUR010000262.1 GCA_016210245.1 Chloroflexota bacterium | reverse complement strand
GCGCGGCCCCCCCCTCCCCCCCGGGTGGGGAAAGGGGGTTGGGGGGGGCAAGGCAGCCCGGCCTCGGACATGCTGAGCAACTGGCCCCCCTCCCCCCCGGGTGGGGGAAGGGGGTTGGGGGGTAGAGGGAGAAGGAGAGGGCGTCCCTTCGAGTCCGGCGAGTATCCGGCGAGTCTGAGGTGGGAAGATGGGCCTACCAGCGGAGGTGAGCGGGCTCCACCAAGCGTAGCCCGGCGCTCAACCGATGGAACACCGGGATAGGAAAATACTATCATGGAGGACACCGGGGTCCTCCAGCGATGGAGGCAGGCTATGATCGACGCGATTGCTCTCCAGAAGCGTCGCGCCCAGTCTCTCGCTCCGGAGCAGGCTGCGCGGACCCAGGCCGAGGCGGCGCAGCGGCGCCTGGTCTTCCTGGCCGAGGCGGGCAGTGTGCTGTGTGCCTCGCTCGACTACGAGGCCACGCTCGCGCACGTGGCCCGGCTGGCCGTGCCCTATCTGGCCGACTGGTGTACCGTCCGCGTGCTGGAGGACGACCAGTCGCTCCACCTGGTCGGGGTAGCCCACGTCGACCCGGCGAAGGAGGAGCTGGTGCGGACGCTCGCGCGCCCGATTCCGCTCGCCTCCGGCGAACCGCACCCCATCGTGCAGGTGGCGCTCACCGGCCAGCCGACGTTCTACCCCAGGTTTGCCCACTCGCTCGCGCAGGCCACCCCGCCGGATGCCTGGCATCGCAAACTGATCCGCGAGCTCGGTGTCGTCTCGTGCATCATGCTGCCGCTCGTAGCCCGCGGACGGACGCTGGGCGCCATCTGCCTCGCCTCCTCCGAGTCGCGCCGGCGCTACGGTCCAGGCGACCTGGCCCTGGCCGAGGAGCTGGCTCGCCGCTGCGCCGTGGCGGTCGACAACACCCGCCTCTATCGGGAGGCCCAGCAAGGGCTCATCCGGGAGCAGGCCGCGCGGGCCGAGGCCGAGGCCCAGCGCACTCGGCTCCACGCCATCCTGCAGAGTACACCCCACGGCATTCTGTTCATCGAGGCAGAAACTGGGCGCATGGTGGCCAATCCGGCCGCGCGCCAGCTCTTCGGCTGTCCCATCGCTCCTGAGGTCGGGCACGTCCACGCGGTCGGGCACCTGCGCCACCCGGATGGGCGGCCGCTGGAGGTGGAGGAGTTTCCGTCCAGCCGAGCCCTGCGGGGACAGGTGGTCGTGGATGAGGAGCTGCTCGTCATCCACCCGGATGGACGCGGCATCCCCGCGCTGGTGAGCGCGGCCCCGGTCCGCGATCCGCAGGGCCGGGTGGCCGGCGTGGTGGAGGTGCTGCAGGACCTCTCCGCCTTCAAGGGGCTGGAGCGGCTGCAGGAGGACTTCCTGTCCATGATGATCCACGAGCTCAAGACCCCGATCACCGCCATCAAGGCCGTTGCCGGCGGGCTGCTGCGGGAGGGGGTCGTGCTGGAGGCAGCCATCCAGCGCGAGCTGCTGCGCGCCGTGGAGGAGGAAGCGGACCACCTGGCGCAGTTGGTGGCCGACCTGCTGGACGTGGCCCGGCTGGAGGCCCGCGCCCTGCCGCTCGACCTGGAGCGCTGCCACCTGGTCGACCTGGTGCGCGAACATCGCCGCCACCTGGACGCCCTGGCCCAGGACCACCTCTTGCAGGTTGAGGTGCCGCTGGACCTGCCCGAGGTGCTGGCCGATTACGACCAGGTGGGGCGAGTGATCGCCAACCTGGTGAGCAACGCGGCCAAGTACTCGCCACCGGGCAACGCGATCGTGGTGCGCGCTGCCCCCGGCACGGAGGGGCGGCAGGTCGTGGTCAGCGTGGCCGACCGGGGCGTGGGCATCCCGCCCGCGGAGCTGGGACGGGTGTTCGAGAAGTTCTACCGGGTCCGGGAACAGGGTGAACGAGTGCCGGGCGTGGGCCTGGGGCTGGCCCTGTGCAAGGGCATCGTGCAGGCCCACGGCGGTAGCATCTGGGTCGAGAGCGTCCCTGGCCAGGGCTCCACGTTCCGCTTCAGTCTGCCCCTGGCTCCAGGGGAGAGGGCTACGGAATGAGCTTGTCCAGCAGGCCGCTGGTGCTGGTGGTAGACGACGATCCCAGGATCCTGCGCCTGGTCACGGCCAACCTGCAGGCGCAGGGCTACCCGGTCGCCCCCGCGCGGGACGGGCCGGAGGCGCTGGAGCGCGCGGCGCTCCAGCCGCCCAACCTGGTGGTGCTGGACCTGGCGCTGCCCAAACTCGACGGGCTGGAGGTCCTGCGGCAGCTCCGCGAGTGGTGCCAGGCGCCGGTGGTGGTGCTCTCGGCCTACAGCGAGGAGCCGCGCAAGGTCCAGGCGCTGGACCTGGGCGCGGACGACTACGTGACCAAGCCCTTCGGCATGGCCGAGCTGCTGGCGCGCGTGCGGGCCGCCTTGCGGCGCGCGGCCAGCGAGGGCGGCGCGGGGCCAGCGGTCGAGGTCGGGCCGCTCTGGCTGGACCAGGCCCGGCGGCAGGTGCTGGTGGAGGGGCGGGAGGTCCACCTGTCCCGCACCGAGTACGAGCTGCTGCGCTACCTGGCCGTCCACGCCGACCAGGTGCTCACCCACCACCAACTGCTCCAGCAGGTGTGGGGGCCCGACTACGGCGACGCGCTGGGCTCTCTGCGCACCTTCATCAAGCAGCTCCGCAAGAAGCTGGAGCCGGACCCCGCCCACCCGCGCTACCTGCTCACCATGCCAGGGGTGGGCTATCGACTCGTAGGTGAATGAGCAAACCTGATACTGCCAAAGCAGAGCCCTTTGTCTACCCCCTTCCAGAACGCATAAGCCCTGCAGCAAGGCGAGATGCTACGCGGCCAGCCCGATCTCCTCCAGCAGCGGAGCCACGCGGACGGGCTGTCCCGTCTGGGCTGCCCGCCGCACCGCCTCCATCACGCAGAAGGTTTCGAGGCCCTCCTCCAGGTCGGGCGCCCAGGGGGTGCCATCGAGCAAGGCGCCGGCGAAGTGTTCGGCGTAGTTGGCGAACTCGCCGTAGTGCGCGCCATGCACCTCGCTATTGAAGTAGTAGTGGCGCAGGGCGTAGAGGGGGTCCTCGATCACCTGCGTGCCGTCCGCGGCGGTGTGCAGGTAGCGCATGTCGTGGTACTGGGCCAGGCTGGTGCCTTCCGTGCCGCACAGCAGCAGCTCGATCGCGTTGCGCGCGGACGGCAGCTCGTGCAGCCCGTAGTGGCCCAGGGCCCGCCCGATCCGGCCATCGACCGCCCGCAGGCTGACAGTGTAGACGTCACAGCCCTGCAGACTGTAGCGTTCGCCCAGCGCGGAGCGGTAGCCGTAGGCGTGGACCTCCGCGATCCTCCCCAGGTACCAGCGCACCAGGTCGATCGGGTGGCTCAGCCCGAGGAAGCACCAGTCAGTGGCGGTGGCCGCCCACGGGCTCTTCTCGTAGAACCAGTCCATGCGGTGGAAGTAGTGGGCGTCGACCAGCTCGAGCCGTCCGATCTCGCCCCGCTCGAAGGCCGCGCGCTGGCGCAGGAACGGCTCGAAGAAGCGCGTGCTCTGCCCCACGAGCAACCGGCGGCCCGTGCGCCGCGCCGCCGCCAGCACCCGGCGGGCGTCGTCGGCCGAGTTCACCAGCGGCTTGGTGCAGATCACGTCCTTGCCGGCCTCGAAGGCCGCGACGATGTGCTCGCCGTGGAGCGCATCGGGGGTGTAGATGGCGACGATCTCCACCTCGGGGTGGGCCAGCAGCTCGGCGTAGCTGGTGGTGTAGAACAGGTCGGGCCTGGCGGCGCGCGCCGCTGCGATCTTCTCCTCGCTCAGGTCGCAGCCTGCCACCGCGCGGGCCCTGGTGGCGCGCTCGAGCCCCACCAGCAGCGTGCGCCCCTCGTGCAGGCCCAGCACGCCAATGCCCTTCTGAACCGACGCCGGCGGCCGGGGAAACGTGGGTCGGATGCCCGGGATGTGCTTGAGGGAGCTCATCGTCCTACCCGTTGCCTGCCCAACTCTTCGATGAGGCACCAGGTCACATTGTACCCGCGTACCCGCCGCCTGGAACGGATTACTGTCAACGGATTTCGGGAACGGATTGAACGGATTGCGGCCGCAATCCGTTCAATCCGTTCCCGAAATCCG
>JACQUR010000232.1 GCA_016210245.1 Chloroflexota bacterium | reverse complement strand
GCTCCTGGCAGGCTGGCTCGCCTTCCCCCGCTCGGCCGCGCTCGCGAGCCTCCTCGTCGGCCTCATGCTGCTGCTGCCCCCGGCGCTGCGCCTGGTTGCCTGGGTGCCAACCCAACCGCGCGCCGTCCTCGCCTCCCGGCGGGCCTGGCGCGACCAGGGCATCGTCTGGCTGCGGGCCCTCATCGCCGCGGCGCTCCTGGTCCACCAGGCCGCCTTTGCGCTCGACGCGATCGCGCGCGCCCTGCTCCGAAGCCTCGTCTCGCACCGGGACCTGCTCGAGTGGCAGACGTACAAGGCGGCGAGCCGGGACGCGCGGGCTGGAGATCGTCGGCTCGCCTGGCAGTTGGCGCTGGCCAGCCTGGCCTCGGTTGGAGTAGGGGCAGCGCTTCTCCTGGCAAACCCGGCCGCGGCGCCCGAGGCGGCGCCGTACCTGCTCCTGTGGCTGGTCTCGCCGGCTCTGGTGGCCTGGCTCGGCGCCGCCCGCCAGACCCAACCGGAACGGGCCCTGGTCGGCTCGGACCGGCAGATGCTGCGCCGGATCGCCCGGGAGACCTGGCGCTACTTCGACGACTTCGTAGGGCCCCAGACCAACTGGCTGCCGCCCGACAACTACCAGGAGGCGCCGCGGGTCGAAACCGCCGAACGGACCTCGCCGACCAACATCGGTCTCTGGCTGCTCGCCACGCTCGCGGCCCACGACCTCGGGTACCTCACGCCCAACCAGGTGGTCGAGCGTGGGCAAGCGACCCTGGACACCATCGACCGGCTCGAGCGCTTCGAGGGGCACCTCCTCAACTGGTACCACACCCGGACTCTCGAGCCGCTGCCGCCGCGCTACGTCTCGACCGTCGACAGCGGTAACCTGCTGGCGAGCCTGTGGACACTCGCCCAGGGCTACCGCGAGATGCTCTCCCGTCCGGCCATCGGGCCCGAAGCGCTGCGAGGCCTGGCGGACACCCTCGCGCTCGTCCTCGTCCACGAGCGGTCGGCGGCCGAGTTTCCCCGGAGCGTCGACGCCGGACGCAGCAGCAACGTCGTCAGAGATCTGTCGAGGCTGTTCGCCAACCCCCCGGACCAACGCGCCGAGATCGTCGGGCGCCTCCGAGCAGCGGTGGGGCCGGCGCGGGAGCTTGCCGAGGCCCTGCGGGCCGGCTCGGCCACCCGGCCTGGCCACCTGGCCAGGGGCGACAAGACGGGTGCCGCCTACTGGGCGGCTCAGGTCGAGCGCCAGGTGCTGGCCTGGCTCGACGTCGCCGACCGCTATCTTCCTGTGGCCGAGTGTCCGGCCGATCTCGCCGCTCGACTCGAGCGGCTCATCACGCGCGTCGAGGGCCTCGCCGACGCAATGAACCTGCGCTTTCTCTACGACCCGAAGCGCCGGCTGTTCGCCATCGGGTACAACGTCAGCGACCGACGCTTCGACTCCTCGTACTACGACCTCCTGGCCAGCGAGGCTCGGCTGGCGAGCCTGGTGGCCATCGCCCGGGGCGACGTGCCCGCCGAGCACTGGTTTGCCCTGGGGCGACCCTTTGGAAAAGCCCAGGGGCACCGGGTGCTCTTCTCCTGGAGCGGGACGATGTTCGAGTACCTGATGCCAGTGCTCCTGATACACAGCTACCGGCACACGCTCCTGGACGAGGCCTACCGGGAGACGGTCGGGCTCCAGATCGACTACGGGCTCCAGCAGGGCGTCCCCTGGGGCATCTCCGAGTCGGCCTTCGCGGCCGTTGACGCCAACCAGATCTACCAGTACCAGGCGTTTGGGGTGCCCGGCCTCGGGCTCAAGCGGGGTCTCGCCGATGACCTGGTCGTGGCGCCCTACGCCAGCGCGCTCGCCCTGATGGTCGATCCCGTGGCCGCGCTGGCGAACCTCAAACGGCTCGGCCAGTTGGGGCTACGCGGCGACTACGGCTACTACGACTCGATCGACTACACCTGGCAGCGCCAGCCGAAGGGTCGCCACGGAGTCGTCGTCCACACCTACATGGTCCACCACCAGGGCATGATACTGCTGGCGCTTGACAATGTCCTGAAAGCCGGCGCCATGCCGAGCCGGTTCCACGCCGATCTGCGGATCCAGGCCGTCGAGCCCCTGCTTTTCGAGCGGGCCCCGGTGGCGCCGCTGCTCGTCGAAGCGACCGAGCGCGGCGAGGCGCCCGCCCGCCGATCGGCGGGCGGTCCGGCCGAGCCGACCGCCCCGCTGGACGCGCCGGCCCCCGCGACACACCTGCTCGGCAACGGCACCTACACGGTGATGGTGACCTCAGCCGGAGGCGGCTTCAGCCGTTGGCGCGACCTGGACGTCACGCGTTGGCGAGCGGACACCACGCTCGATTCCCACGGCGTCTTCTGCTACCTCAAAGACCTGGACCGCGGCGTGGTCTGGTCGGCGACCTATCAACCCACCAGGAAGCCGGCCTCTCGCTACCTGGCCAGGTTCAGCGCCGGCCGGGTCGAATTCGAGCGGCGCGACCACGGGATCGGCGCCACAACCGAGATCGGCGTCTCGCCGGAGGACGCCGTCGAGGTCCGCTATCTGACGCTCGCAAACTACTCGAACCGCGGACGGCGCCTCGAGGTGACCAGCTACGTCGAGTTGGCGCTGGCGCCGCACGCCGCGGACCTGGCCCACCCGGCCTTCGGCAAACTGTTCGTCGAAACCGAATCCCTCCCAGCGCAGAACGCCCTCCTCGCCCGGCGCAAGCCCCGCTCGACGTACGACCCCACGGTCTGGGCCGCCCACATCCTGGCGCTGCCGACCTCGCCGGACGTGGCGGTCGCGGCCACAGGCTACGAGACCGACCGGGCGTGTTTCCTCGGGCGGGGCCGGAGCCTGGAGAACCCCCTGGCGATCGAGACCGGACTCACCGGCAGCGTCGGGCCGGTGCTGGACGCGATCTTCAGCCTGCGCTGCGAGGTAACGCTCGCCCCGGGCGAGCGCGTCGCGCTGGCGTTCGTGACCGCGGCGGCCGAGAGCCGCGAGGGAGTGCTGACCCTGGTCGAGAAGTACCGTGACCTCCGCGTTGCCCACCGGGCTCTCGAAGCTGCCCTGCACCAGGGGCAATCGGCCGCCCGCCAGCTCGGGGCGACGGCCGACGACCTCCGGCGCTTCCAGCAGCTCGCCGGCCCCCTCCTGTATCCGAGCGCCCGGCTGCGGACATCCGAACGCCAGCTCCGTCGGAACCGGCTGGGCCAGGCCGGCCTCTGGGTCCACGGCATCTCGGGCGACCTGCCGATCCTCCTCGTCACGATCGGCGACCGGCGCGACATGGCTGCCGTCCGGGAGGCGCTGCTTGCCCACGCCTACTGGCGACTCCTCGGGTTCCGGACCGACCTGGTGATCCTCAACGAGGAGGCCGGCGGTTACGAGCAGCGCCTGCAGGGAGATCTGCGGCGAGTCATCCAACGCCACGCCCCGCGCACCCCGCTCGACCAGCCGGGCGGCATCTTCTTGCGTCCGACCCAGCCGCTGGCGGACGACAACCTGACGCTGCTCTTCGCCGCGGCCCGGGTGGTGCTGGTAGCCGCGCGCGGCCCGCTCGTCCAGCAGCTCGGGATCCCGGCCGAGGCGGCGAAGGTACCGCCGCCCCTCGCCATCGGGCGACGGGCGAGCGAGGAACCCTCGGCGCCGCTGCCGTTCCTGGAGCTGCCGTACTTCAACGGGCTGGGCGGCTTCACCCCCGACGGTCGGGAGTACGCGATCTACCTCGGGCCCGGCGCGCGCACTCCGGCGCCCTGGGTGAACGTGCTCGCCAACCCGGGCTTCGGCACCCTCGTCTCGGAGTCCGGGTCGGGCTTCGCCTGGGCCGCGAACTCCCAGGCCAACCGGCTGCTCCCGTGGTCCAATGACCCGTTGAGCGACCCTCCGGGCGAAGGAATCTACATCCGCGACGAGCACCTGGGGGTGTTCTGGACGCCGACCGCCGCGCCCATCCGGGAGCTCGACGCCTACCGGGCGCGCCACGGCCAGGGGTACACCCTCTTCGAGCACAACAGCCACGCCATCGAGCAGGAGTTGGTGACCTTCGTGCCGCTGGACGAGGCGGGAGGTGCGCCCGTCCGAGTCCAGCGCCTTCGGCTCCGCAACCGCTCGTCGCACCGCCGGCGGCTCAGCGTCTTTGCCTACGTCGACTGGGTCCTTGGCACGAACCGCGAGGACACCCAGATGCACCTCGCCACGAGCTGGGACGCTGGAAGCCGGGCGCTGCTCGTGCGCAACGCCTACCATCCAGACTTCGGGAGCCGCGTCGCCTTCGCCAGCGCGAGCCCACTGCCGCTGGCCTACACCGCCGACCGGACCGAGTTCCTCGGTCGAAACGGCTCGTACGCCCGGCCGGCCGCGCTCCTGCGCCAGACACTCTCCGGCCAGGCCGGCGCGGGCCTCGACCCTTGCGCGGCGCTCCAGGTGGTGGTCGAGATCGACCCCGGGCAGGAGACGGAGGTCACCTTCCTGATCGGCGAGGCCCTGGACACGGCCGAGGCGCAGCGGCTGGTCGAGCGCTTTCGGGATCCCATCCGGGTCGAGCAGGCACTCCAGGAGACCCGAACCTGGTGGGACCGCCTGCTCGGAACGGTCGAAGTGGAGACGCCGGACCTGGCCGTCAACTTCCTGCTCAACCGGTGGCTCCTCTACCAGGCGCTCTCCTGCCGCATCTGGGCCCGCTCGGCCTTCTACCAGTCGGGCGGCGCCATCGGCTTCCGCGACCAACTCCAGGACTGCCTCGCCCTCGTCTACGCGGCGCCCGAGATCGCCCGCCAGCAGATCCTCGCCGCGGCCTCCCGCCAGTTCGTGGAGGGCGACGTCCAGCACTGGTGGCACCCTCAGTCAGGGGCGGGCGTGCGAACGCGGAGCTCCGACGACCTGCTCTGGCTGCCCTACGCCACGGCGCAGTATGTCCGGGTGACCGGCGATGTGGGCATCCTCGACGAGACGGCGCCCTTCCTCGAGGGGCGCGCGCTCACCGAAGGCGAGCAAGAAACGTACTTCATGCCGACGATCTCACTCGAAGCCCATTCGCTGCTCGAGCACTGCCGGCGGGCACTCGCCCGGGGCCTGACCTCCGGCCCGCACGGCCTGCCACTCATCGGCACCGGCGACTGGAACGACGGGCTGAACCGGGTTGGCGCGGCAGGCCGGGGCGAAAGCGTCTGGCTCGCCTGGTTCCTCGTCGACGTGCTCGGCGGCTTTGCCGAGTTGTTAGAGAGGCGCGGGCAGAGCGAGGAGGCGTGGGAGTGCCGATCGAAGGCCGAGCGCCTGGTGGCCGCCGTGGAGGAGCACGCCTGGGACGGCGAGTGGTATCGGCGCGCCTACTTCGACGACGGGACGCCGCTTGGCTCGCGGGACAACGCGGAGGCGCGGATCGACTCGCTGCCGCAGTCGTGGGCGGTGCTCTCCGGCGCGGCGGACCCGGCGCGGGCCGAACGGGCGCTGCGCTCCGTGGAGGAGCACCTCGTGCGTTCGGCCGATGAGCTGGTGCTCCTCTTCACGCCGCCCTTCGAGAAGTCGGCGCTGGACCCAGGTTACGTCAAGGGATATCCTCCGGGCGTCCGCGAGAACGGTGGGCAGTACACCCACGCCGCGCTCTGGGTGGCGATGGCCTTTGCCCGGCGGGGCGAAGGCGACCGGGCGGTCGAGATCCTCAGGATGCTCAATCCGGTCGAGCACGCGCGCACGCCCGAGGCGGTCGAGCGCTACCGGGTCGAGCCCTACGTCGTGGCGGCCGACGTTTATTCGCTCGAAGGCCACGTCGGCCAGGGGGGCTGGACCTGGTACACAGGCTCGGCCGGCTGGATGTACCGGATCTGGCTGGAGGAGGTGCTCGGGCTCAAGCTCCGGGGCAGCGAGCTCCGGCTCGACCCGGCCATTCCGGCCGACTGGCCAGGCTTCACGCTCCGCTGCCGCTTCCGGAGCGCGCACTACGAGATCCGCGTCGAGAACCCGGACCACGTCTCGCGAGACGTGGTCTGGGTCGAGGTCGACGGCCAGCGCCAGTCCGGGCAGGCGATCGCGCTGGAAGACGACGGGGGGAGCCACGCTGTGGTAGTCAGGCTCGGACCTCGCGGTGCCGGTGCCTCGTAAGTGAATAAGTCGGAGCACGTGACCCCTGTGCCTGCCTCTACCGACGGCCCTGGCCCTGGCTCGTCCGCTCCTCGCTCGGTGCCAGCAGGCTGGCTCGTTGCTGGAGGGCCAGGACGTTCACCAGCAGGCAGACGAGCGCGAACTCGGACAGCAACATGAAGCCAATGGCGTAGGCGCCGGTCAGGTCACGGACGAGGCCCATCACCAGGGGTGGGAAGAAGCCGCCCAGCCCACCCGCCGCGCCGACCAGGCCGGCCACCGTGCCCGCCTCGCGGGGGAAGTGCTCCGCTACCAGCTTGAAGACCGCGCCGTTGCCCAGCCCGAGCGCACAGGCGATGCCCAGGAAGGCCACGGTGATGGGGACCATACCCGGTCCGAAGGCCAGCACCACCGCCAGCGCGGCCACCACGACGAACACCCCATTGAGCAGCGGTGGGCCGCCCCAGCGATCGGCGAGGTAGCCGCCCAGCGGGCGCGCCAGCGTGGCCAGGACGACGAAGCCGGCCGCCCTGGTGCCGGCATCCACCGCCTCCAGGCCATACTCGCTCACCAGCAGCGTCGGCAGGTAGATGCCGATCGCCACGAAGCCGCCAAAGGTGACGAAGTAGAACAGGGCCAGCACCCAGGCGACCGGCCGGCGCTGCAAGACGGCGAACCGCTCGGCCAGCCCCTCGCCGCGGGGGGTGAACCCGGGCGCCTCGCGCCCCAGCAGCCAGAACAGGAGCGCCATCATCAGCAGCGCGGGCAAGAACATCCAGTAGGCTGCCGGCCAGCCGAGGCCGCCCGCCACGCGGGGCAGCAGAAAACTGGCCAGCGCGGTGCCGATGTTGCCCATCCCGTAGACGCCCAGCGCGAACCCCTGCCGCGCGGGCGGGAACCAGCGGGCCACAAAGGGCACGCCCACCGCGAACGACGCCCCGGCCAGACCGAGGAAGAAGCTAACCGCCAGGAGCGCAGCGTACGAGGTGGCCAGGCCCGCCAGGGCGGCCGGCGCCAGCACGACCAGCATCAGGGCCGTGAACACCAGCCGCCCGCCGTAGCGGTCGGTCAGCATGCCGAGCGGAATGCGGGCCAGCGATCCAAGCAGGACCGGTACCGCCACCAGCAGCCCGACCTGGGTGGTGGACAGCCGGTACAGGTCGCGGAAGAGCGGCGCCAGCGGCGCGATCGAGCCCCAGACTGCGAAACACAGCGCGAAGGCGATGGTGGCCAGCGCCAGCGCCATTCGGGCGCCGCTGGCGTCCCGTGTTTCCATGCGAATCACTCCCGTTCAGCAGGATGCGCCCAACCGCAGTGGGGGCTTGTCCCTCAGGAAAGGGCAGGAACAAGTGAGGTGGAGCACGTAAAGGAGGGGGCACGCCGTGCGATGATGGGAGTGCCCTCGCACTTTGCTCCTGCGGGAGGAGGACCATCGCCCTGTGCGCGCCCGATCCGGCATCGTACCCCCTGCTGCTGTCTTTGCTCAAGACCCCGCTCAGCCCCATGCCTGCGACCACCCTGCTGACGATCAGTCACAGCGTCTGGGGACCGCTGGCCAGCCAATCGCTCCATCCGGCGGAGGTGACCCGCGCGCTGCCGGGGGCGCGCCAAGGGATGCGGCGCGTGCGCCGGGCTCGGGGCCGCGCCATGCTGAGCACCGAGCGCTTGACCCTGTATCTGCTGCGGACCGCCCTGGCGCTGGTGCCCGACTCCGAAGTCCGTCTCATCCTGGATACGACCCGCTATGGCCGCTGGGAGACCTTCACCCTGGGGCGTGCGGCTGCACGGCCGCGTGCAGCCCGTCGCCTGGAGCCTCTTGCCCTACCCCTGGCCCAAGGGCACCTTCACCGCCACGGTCATTCAGGTGCTCGACCGGACTCTCGGACTCTGGCCGACTGGCCGGCCGTGCGTCCCGTTCACTCCCCGGCCGATCGGGGCTTTCCCAGCCTGAAGCTGTTCGCGGTCTGGACAGATGGCGGAGGTACCTGCGCCTGGGCTACACGGTGCGCCTGCGGGCGGGCGACTGGGTGCGAGCGGCCCACGACCAGGCGGTCAGGGCGGACGGCCGCACCGAGTGCCCGTCGGCGTGGGCGCGCCAACCCTGATGGAGCACCACGGATCGCCTGAGCGCCTTCTGGCGCGGTCGGCAGGTGCTCCACCACCCCGCCCATGACTGGCGCCCCTGGCTGTGCCGCCTCATCCCTGTGCTGACCAGGCAGCTTGCCGCCACCGCGGCGCTCGCCGAGCCCACCGAACGCTCCCCGCTCCCGCCACGCTGCAGGGAGGCTGCCCAGTGCCCATCCGATACCCAAACCTCCCCACCCCCGAGGAACAAGCCCGCGCGCTACACCCTGCTGTTCCTGCCCACTCCTGAGGGACCCATCCGACCCGGGTAGCAGCCGTCTGCCTTGGTCGCCCTCCGGCATCGGTCGCGGTGTGAGGCCTCCTACCTGACCACGCCCGGAATGTGGCTTGTGGCCGAGTGGGAAGTGACCATGGCTCTCGTGCGACCGACGCTCTTGCCGGCGTCGGAGAACCCCTCCCCCGGCGATGGCTCGCTCCCTGCGGCCTATAAGGCGGATGCAGACACCGCGGCCTGCTGATGCCGCCCATCGGCTGGGAGTGGGCGCTCCTGGTGTGGGGATACGCCCTGGCCTGGTTCCTCGTGAACGACCGCGTGAAGCTCCTTGCCTACCGCGTCTTCAGCCCGCGCGCCGCGCGCTCCCTGCGCCGAGGCGCGCAGGCATAGGCCAGCAAAGACTCCGGAGGTCGTGGGCCAGCGGCTCGTGCTGCCTGCCGCTGGCGGCACACGGGTTTCGCGCGGCGCGCACGGAGCCGTAAGGTGGTAACCGGTCACCAGTTGCGGATTATGCCGCTACCGTCGAAGCGGTCTTGTTATACTCTAACCTGACTTGGTCCAGGGGGGCCAGCATGGAGGCGGAGAGGCACTCGGCCCATCTCTCCGGATGCCGGCGACGCACCTCAGGAGCTGTGTGGTCGCTTCCGCTGGGGCGCCGCATTGTGGCCAACGTGGCGCTCGGGGTGATCTTGATCCTGCTGCTCTTCGGTGTCGTCGCGCTCTGGACTATCCGGGAGAGCACCGAGGCAGCCTATCGCGAGCGGGTGATGCTCGCCAAGGTGCTGGTAGGTCGCGTCGATGACGCGCTCCGCTACGCGCTCGCGACGCTGGAACGAGGCGCCCCTGCTGTCAAGGTCGACCCAGGGCGACCCCTCACCTCCGTTCAGCGCCGCCAGTTGGCGGAGCTGCGCCTCGAACTGGGGAGTTTCGCCATTGTCACACTGGCGGACGCCTCGGGGAACACTCTCTGGACTGACCCGAGTCGATTTGATGTGGTCATCGGAACACCACTCGGCCATCCAAGCGTCCAGGCCGCCCTCCGCTCCGGCCAATCACAAGTCAGGCAGTTCCGGCCGCCAGGGAACGCAGAGAAGGCGTACGCCTGTCTGGCGGCCCCGCTGAAGGATGCGAGTGGCCAGATCGTTGGGGCCCTCATGGCGGAGCTGGATCCCAGCCATCCAGCCTTCAATTTGCTGCCTTCTGTGCCACCGGGCGACGGACTGCGCGTCCAACTGGTTGATGCCGAAGGGCAGCTTCTCGCTGGCGATCAGGGCTATGGATCTGCGGCGTCGCGCGACCACCAAGAGCTCCTGGCGGAGCTGATAGCGGGTCACAGGGCGGGCTATCGCATCCACGAGGCTACGCTGGCTGCAGAATGGGACAGCCACATGGTTGCCTACGCATCCTCGTCGATGCTGCCATCCTGGGGTATCGTGCTGGAGCAGCCAAGAGACGTGGTTGTCGCGGGACCGCTCCAACTCCAGCAACGGCTCGGCCTGTTCGGTCTCGCGGCGCTGCTGCTCGCCGCAGCCGTGGCCTGGTTCGACGTGCGACGAGTGGTGCGCCCACTGCGGAACCTGACCGTGGCTGCCGAACTCTTCGCTGCTGGCAAACTCGATGAGCCGGTGCGACTGGAACGTACAGACGAACTCGGCATCCTGGCCGGAGCGTTCGAGACGATGCGCCAGCGGCTGCAAGCCTCCATGGCCGAGGTGGCTGAGTGGAACCGCGAACTGGAGCGACGGGTGGCTACTCGCACCGCCGAACTTGAGCGCCGCAACCGCGAACTGGCGGACCTGAACGTCATCGCCGCGACCTTGAGCGGATCACTCGAGGTGCAGGAAATGCTGGAGCGTACGCTGGAGCGCGTCATAGGTATCGCTGGCGCGGAACTGGGCTGCTTCTGGGTCGCAGAAACGGAGGGAAGCCCGTTGAAGCTAGCTGCGGCCAGCGGCTTTGCGTCCGCGACGCGAGGAGCTAGTCTGTGTGGTGAGCGCTGCCCCTGTGCTGCCGCGGCGGCGAGCGGCCAGCCAATCGTGACGGAAGGAGCAGCACATGGTGTAGCGTCGCTCGCCTGCCGAGCGGCGGGCGTGCGGTCCTCCGTGGCCCTGCCGTTGCTGACTGGTGAGCAGGTTCAAGGCGTCCTGTACCTCGGATCCATGCGCGCCGATCACTTTCGGCAACAAGAGCTATCCACGCTGGCGGCCATTGGCCAGCAGGTCGGCATGGCTCTGGCCAATGCCCGGCTGTACCAGAGCCTTCGTGCCCGCGAACGGGAGCGCGCCGAACTCCTCCAGCGGGTGATGGACGCGCAAGAGGAGGAGCGGCGACGTCTGGCTCAGGAGTTGCACGACGAGACGAGCCAGGCACTGGCCTCGCTTCGGCTGGGCCTGGAGCGATTGGCGTCGACCCGCCCTGGCTCGGACGCCGCGACGTATCTCGCCCGGCAGTTGCAGGGTGTCGCTGCCGAGACTCTGGCCGCCGTGCATCATCTGGCGGTAGAGCTGCGCCCGAGCGTGCTTGATGACCTGGGTTTGGTCGCCGCCATCCAGCGTTACGTGCAAGAGTGCGCCCAGCGGTCCAACCTTGCAATCGACTTTGCCGCAGCAGGACTCGAGCACTTTCGCCTCATGCCCGCCGCGGAGACGGCGATCTACCGAGTCGTCCAGGCAGCCCTCACGAATGTCGTGCAGCATGCGCATGCGCAGCGTGTCAGCGTCTCGCTGCAGCGACGGGACGGCAGGCTGGTGGTGGTTGTGGAGGACGATGGACAGGGGTTCGAGCTGGCCACCGTGCGCGCAGCCCCCCTTGATGCCCGCCTGGGCCTGGCCGGCATGCAGGAGCGGGCGGCCCTGATTGGGGCAAGTCTCACCGTCGAGACGGCGCCCAGTGCCGGTACCACGGTCTACCTGGAGGTGCCTGTGGGCCGAAATGGCCGCGTGGAGGAGATCCATGATCAAGTTGCGCATCGTACTGGCTGATGACCACGGCGTGCTGCGGGCTGGCCTGCGGGCGCTGCTGGCTGGATGCCCGGATCTCGAGGTGATCGGCGAGGCGGAGACAGCGGAGGGGGCCGTGCGCCTCGTGCGCGAGGTCCGACCGGACATAGTCCTGCTCGACATTCGGATGCCAGGAAGCGGGTTGGAGGCAGTGCAGCAGATTAGGCGAGAAGTGCCGGCCGTTCGCGTCCTCATCCTCAGCCAGTACGACGACCCTGCCTACTTGCAGCAGACCCTGGCCGCCGGTGCCTCGGGCTATGCTCTGAAGCGCTCGAGCGGCCACGAGCTGCTGGAGGCCGTGCGGGCTGTTGGTCGCGGGGAGGTCTACCTGCATCCCAGCCTGGCCAAGCATCTCGTAGAAGAACGGTGGGGGCCGCGGGACCCGGCCCCGCCTCCGGGAGGCGAGCCGCTCTCGGAGCGAGAAAGCCAGGTGCTGCGTCTGGTGGCCCAGGGTCACACGATGCAGCAGGTCGCCGAGCAGCTCTACCTCAGCGCGCGCACGGTGGAAACCTACAAGACGCGGGCCATGGAGAAGCTTGGTCTGCACGGTCGGGCCGCCCTGATCCGCTACGCCTTCGAGCATGGACTGCTCGAGGCTGAGCCCGACTGATCCCCCCTGCGCCGCCTATAGATAGCCACCCCATGGCAAAGCGCTCCGGCGCGCCGATAGCCGCGCACCAATCTGTCCGTCGTTGCGGCTCCCTTGCGGTCTTTCATGACACAGGCCGCTCCCAGAACTGCTTCCTTTCATGACACCCCCAGCGCAAGTTTGCGCGCTCTCCCGCTCACCAGGCAGCCATGGGAGGAACGACAATAGGCGTGATCCAAACGCCGCCCGCTGGGTGGCCCAGAGAGAAGCATGAGCGTGACCGCACGTGTGACCCGCCGTCGTCTGCTAGGCCTGGCCGTGGCCGGTGGTGCTGGAGCTGTCGTCGCCTCCGCGGTCGCAGCGGGGTCAGCCGTCGCTGGTGCGGGACCGCAACCGCCAACCGGCTCGCCAACCGTCCGCCTGCGCCGCTGGGCGATGATCATCGATCTGCGGCAGTGCGACGGGTGCCAGTCGGTGGGCAAGCCCCCCCAATGCACCGAGGCGTGCATTGGGGGGCACTACGCCCCCGAGCCAATGGAATGGATCCAGGTCTACGAGGCCGACCTGCCTGGGGGAGGCACGCAGTTCATTCCTACTCCCTGTCAGCAGTGCCAGAACCCGCCATGCACTAACCTCTGCCCGGTCGGCGCCACCTTCTCGACGCCCGAGGGCGTGGTCTTGATCGACCAGGAGCGCTGCATTGGCTGCCGCATCTGCATGGAGGGGTGTCCCTACGACCGCCGCTTCTTCAACTGGGGCGAGCCACCTCAGCCCGCCGAGGCCAAGCTCGCCCAGTACGATCCAGAGAACGAGTCGCCTGCCTACAAGGGCACGGTCATGAAGTGCGACTTCTGCCCGCACCTGGCCCGGGCAGGTCGCCGGCCGTACTGCGTGCAGGCCTGCCCTAACGGCGCCATCTACTATGGCGACCTGGAGGAGGATCTAGCCACCAACGGCAGCCACGTGGTGGCCTTCTCGCGCTTCATCTCCGAGAACGCCGCGTACCGCCTGAAGGAGCACCTGGGGACGGAGCCGCGGGTCTTCTACATCCCCGGCTCTGGGCAACAGGTCGGGCGAGACCCGCGCCGCGTGGGACGCAAGGCCACCGAGTGGCCGTGGCAGGTGGCGCCGGGCTCCGCGCAGTGGCGGCGGGACGGGGCGGGCTGACACGGGTGAAGGGAGTACGACATGCGAGTGGGAGCGGGATGGAGCGTCAGCGAGCCGGCACAGGCGCGTGTTCACGCGCCAGCCGAGTGGCGCGAGCGCCTGGAGCAGCGCGTCCTGGCCCCACTGGCCGGCACGGGCTGGCGGTACTGGGCCTGGCTCGCCTTTCTTCTGGTCGTGATCGCCTGGGCGCTCTACGCCTACAGCCGCCAGCTTGAGTATGGCCTGATCGTCGCTGGCGTCCGCGACCGCATCTCCTGGGGCCTGTACATCATCTGCTTCGTGTTCTTCATCGGCATCAGCCACGCCGGCACGTTGCTGTCTGCCATCTTGCGCGCTACCAAGGCCCGCTGGCAGCTCTCCATCACCCGCATGGCCGAGCTCATCACCGTCGTTGCGCTGCTGGTTGGAGCGCTTTTTCCCTTCATCGACATGGGACGACCGGAGCGCATCTTCAACCTGTTCATTTTCGGCCGATGGCAATCGCCGCTCATGTGGGACATCCTGGCCATTACTACCTATCTGACAGGCAGCACTATCTACCTGTACCTGCCGCTCATCCCGGACTTCGCGCGCTGCCGGGATCGGCTCGGGCCGACAGCCGCCCGCTGGAAGCGGTGGTTCTTCGCCACGGCGGCGCTCGACTGGAACGGCTCGGCCGAACATCGGCAGACCCTGGAGGCGGCTATGACCATCATGATGATCGTGATCATCCCCGTGGCCGTCTCGGTCCACACCGTCGTGTCGTGGATCTTCGCCATGTCCCTGCGCGAGCCCATGAACAGCACTGTCTTCGGCGCCTACTTCGTGGCTGGCGCCATCTACTCCGGCATCGCCGCGATCATCGTCCTCATGGCCGTCCTTCGGAAACTGCTGCACCTCGAGGAGTACATCACCAGGACCCAGTTTGTGAACCTGGGCTACCTGCTGGGGGCCTTCACCCTGATCATGCTCTACTTCAACCTGTCCGAGTACGCCGTCACGGGCTACAAGATGGCGGAAGGGACACCCTTCAACTTCCAGCAGCTCATGGTGGGTCCGCTGGCGCCCCTGTTCTGGTTCTACATCCTGGGCAGCATCGCGCTGCCGGGGCTGATCATCCTGTATCCCCGGACACGCACGGTTTCCGGAGTGGTGGTGGCCGCGGTGTTGGCCCTGGTGGGCATGTGGATCGAGCGGTACCTCATCGTGGTGGGCGGCTTCCGCGTGCCGCTCATGCCCTACCAACCCGCTAGCTACAGCCCGACCTGGGTGGAGTGGTCGATCCTGGCCGGCGCCTTTGCCCTGTTTGCGCTGATCATCTCCGTCTTCGCCCAGCTGTTCCCGGTCGTGTCGCTCTGGGAGGTCATTGAACACCGCGGCCCCGAGCCTGTGCCGGAAGCGGCGGGGGTGCGAGGAGCCGGCCGACTGCAGGTCGGACCCCTGCCGGAAAGGAGTACCCTGTGAACAAGAAGCGAGCGCTCATCCGCGACCTGGTACCTGGCTCAGTCTTGGCCCTGCTGCTGCTGGCGCTGGCACCCCCTGCGCTGGCGCTCGCCCAGGCCGAGCAAGAGCCAACGGCGATCAGCATCGGCGCGCCGGCTACGGCCACGCTGGGCGAGGTAGCCACGCTGCAAGCGCGACTGGTCGACAGCGCCGGCGCGCCGATCGCCAAGGCGAGGGTTTCCTTCGTCAGCCCGCGGAGCTTCCTCAACGCGGACGATGACGTGGTCATTGCCGCGGGCGTCACCGACGACCAGGGGCTGGCCTCGGCCGACTGGCAGATCAGGACATCGGGAGATGTCACGGTCGGGGCAGTCTTTCGCGGCGACGAACAGCACGCAGCATCCAAGGCCTCGGCCGACCTGGCCGTGACCGGCGACCGGCAGCTCTACATTCAGGAGGCGGGCGTACGCGTACCTGGACTCAACACCGCCCCGGTGGCTGCCGCGGCACCCCTGTGGCCCCGACTCAGCGGCTGGCCGATCGCGCTGGCGCTGCTGATCGTCTGGTCGCTGTACGCGCGCGTGGCGGTGCTCCTGCTCCGCCTGACTCGGCAAGGAGCGCCTGCGGCGGTAGCTGCGCGGGCGCACGCAACTACCGCAGAACTGTGGCCCATCATGGGGGGTGCCAACGGCGAAGACCAGGCAGGCGATCCTGGTCCTGAACCGGAGGCCAACCGATGAGCCGAGTGATGCTGATCCCGCTGGTCGCGGGCGCATGGGTCGTCGGGGTGGGTTTGTCGCTTGTAGCCATTGTCGTGCTTAGCCCGTACACCCACGGGAATCTGGCACCGCACCTGGACCTCGCCTTCACGCGGACGCAGCAGACGACGGTCGGTCCGCCTATCCCCTATCGCGGCCCAGGGCCGGCTGGCCCTCCGCCAGCAGCAGCCAACGCGGTCGCGCGCGGCCAGGAGCTGATGGTGGCCGGAGGCTGTGCCACCTGCCACGGTCTCGATGGACGAGGTGGGCCAGTTGGCCAACCCATCGTGGGCTTCAGCGCGTCTGAGCTGAGGACGAAAACGACCAAGGGTCCAGGCGGCATGCCCGCCTTCAGCCAGGAGGGCCTGAGCGATGACGACCTGACTGCCATCGCTGCCTATCTCACGTCACTCAAGAAATGAGTGATGAAACACGCGTGGAGGGACGAACCCAATGGAAGAGTTTCGGCAACCACCTCTCGCAGAGCCCATCGGGCGTGCGATGACTCGCCGCCAACTGCTCCACCTGGGTGGCCTGGTGGTGGGTCTGGCAAGCGTGCCGTCGTTGCTCGCCGCGTGCAGCGCGCCAGCGGCAACGCCCACAGCCGCGCCAACGGCAGTGTCGCCGAAACCGACGGCGCCACCCCCACCGCCGAAGCCAACGGCTGCGCCTACGACCGCAGCAGCCCCCAAGCCGGCGGCAGCCGCGGGCAGCATCAGTGTGGTGGCCAAAGAGGAGGGCAAGGCGTTTCTGTTCGACGTCGATAACCTGGCGGTCCCGGCCGGGAAGGTCAAGTTCTCGTTCAAGAACGCGGGCAAACAGACCCACGAGGTCATGGTTTACCCCATGCAGGACCTCAGCGAAATGCTGAACCTGAGGCGCCAGGGCAAGGATGTCGAGGAGATGGAGTACATCAAAGGCATGGCCGGTAAGGCCGAGGACATTGACGCGGGCAAGTCCGCCTCGTTCGATGCCAACCTCAAGCCCGGCTTCTACGAGCTGGCCTGCCACGTCGAGGGCAAGAATCCCAACGGCAGCACCTACCTGCACTTCGACAAAGGCCAGTCGATAACCATCGCGGCGTTCGGCTCGGGTGGCCCCGCGCCCTCCATTCTGACGCCTGCCAGCACCATGAACGTGAAGATGGTGCCGGGCGAAGCCCCGCTGGCCAGCTCGTGGCTCTTCTACCCGGATCGCCTCGTCGTCAAGGCGGGCGAGGTGACCTTCTCGGTCACGAACAACATGAAGGAAGAACACGACTTCGTTGTCTACCCGCTCGGCGACATCAGCGAGTTCATCAAGATGCGCTTGCAGGGGGGCGAGCACGGCGAGTACGACAGCATCAAGGGGAACGAACTGATCGAGGACCTGTCGCCTGGCAAGACCCTGCAAAAGACGTTCAAGCTCACGCCTGGCCTATGGGTAGCGGCGTGCTTCATGTCGAGCAAGAATCAGGACGGGTCGACCTTCATCCACAGAGATCGCGGGCAGCGGTTCACGTTCCTGGCCAAGTAGTCGCAGTGGGGGCCGCTACGCCACGCCTGCGCCTGAAGGCAGCCGCCGTAGCGGCCTCCACGTCCGACCTTCAAGAGGAGCGGGCGGCCGGACGGTTTCTCTGACCAACAGCACGCGGTTTCCAAGAACAAGCGGAGCAGCGAGCCGGGGTCCGCCGCCGCTTCGGGGGGCGCACGCCCAGACAGGGGACAAGCCCCTGCGCTACGATTCCAAACACGTTACCTCCAGGTGCGGCGCACGCGGGGGCGGCGGTGCAGCGCACGCACGAGCGGGGGACAAGCCCCCGCGCTACGATTCCAAACACGTTACCTCCAGGTGCGCCGCACCCGCGGGCGGCGGTGCAGCAGCCAGAGCATCAGCAGCCCGCCCAGGAAGATCCCGCCCGAAACCAGGGCCAGCACCCACACCCGCTCGCCCTGGCCGGCCAGGAAGAGGTCGAGGGCCACAGTCAGCAGCCAGAGCTGGATGCCCATCAGGAGCACGCCGATCGCCAGCGCGGCCAGGACGATCGCCATCTGCCCGGGTGGGGGCGGCAGGGCGGGCGCATCGTCGGGTCGCGCGTGGTCGAGGAAGCCCGGCTCGCCCTCGGGTTCGGCCATCACGGCACCTGTCCCACCGCGTAGAGCAGCTCGCCCTCACGGCGCAGGAGGACGCGCGGCAGGCGGCGCGGCGGCGGGCCGGCGACCGCGTTGCCCGACTCTGGATCGAAGACCCCCTCGTGGCAGGGACAGAACAGGCGCCCGGGCTCCGGCTGGTAGTACACCGAGCACGACAGGTGGGTACACTTCTGGCTGTAGGCCACGAAGCGGCCGCCGGGCAGGTGGAGCAGCACCGCCTGGTCGTCCGGGTCCGGGTAGCGGAAGTAGAACGCCTGGCCCTCGACCACCTCGTCCACGCGGGCCACCAGCTTCGCCTCGGCGGGCGCCGGCCGTTGGAGCAGGCCCAGCAGCGCCAGGAGAGTGGTACACGAGAACAGCGCGCCCGAGGTGTAGACCGCGAAGTGGAGCAGCTCGCGGCGCGAGACCAGGTCGTCGCCATCCCAATGGTAGGGGAACTCCGCCCGCCAGCGCTCGCCCGGGCGCGGTTCGGACCGCGGCTCGGCCGATTGAGGGCGCGCTTGCCCGCGCTCGGTCATAGCACCCATGCCTCCTCGCGCCCGCGCTCGGGGCGCCCAACCTCTGCCCGCGCCGCCTCCAGGAGCGCCACCACGTCCAGCTTCGGGTACGCCTCCGCCAGCACGTGGTAGACCCTGGTGCGCACCTCCTGGGCGCCGAAGACGGTGTGGTGTACGGCGCGCCCGCGCCGCTGGCTCACGAAGGTCTCGTAGTCGCCATACCAGAGCGCCTGGGTCGGGCAGGCCTGGGCGCACCAGGGCGTGAGCCCCCGGACGGTGCGGTCGTAGCACAGGTTGCACTTCTTCATCAGCCGCGCCTGCGCGTCCAGCTTCGGCACCCCGAAGGGGCAGGCGTACACGCAGTTGCGGCAGGCGATGCAGCGCGAAGGCTCGGCCTGCTGCACCACCCCGTCCGGAGTGATGAGGATGGCCATCACCGGGCACACCTGGGCGCAGGGCGCAACCGGGTCCTCGCAGTGCATGCACACGGTGGGCTGCGTGGCCACGCTGAACGCGCGGTCGACGAAGTCGACCATGACCATGCTCTCGCCCTTGTGCGAGTCGCACTCACGGCACGCGGCCTCGCAGGCGCGGCAGCCAATACAGCGCGACGGGTCGACGAAGAGCGTCCTGGGGGCCATCAGTACACCTTGCCCTCTGCCTCTGGCGGCGTGCGGCTCTCGCCCACTGCGTAGGGGAACATCTTCGGCGCGGTCGCGGGCGTGAAGTTGACGCGCGGCCCAGCGACGCCGGGGCCCGGCGGCACGTCGAGCCGCTCCACGGCCGCCGCGCAGACCTTGTATTCCGGAATCTTGGCCGTCGGGTCGACGGCCGGATTGGTGAGCTGGTTCACGGCCTGGGCGTGGCCGTAGTGGAACGGGATGAACAGCGTGTCCGGCCGGATCGTCGGCGCCACCACCGCCTTCAGCTCCATCGCTCCGCGGGGCGTGCGCACCCGCACCCGTTCGCCGTCGCTGATCCCCAGCCGCGCCGCCGCCCGGGGGTGCAGCTCCACCCAGGGCTCAGGCGCCTGGCTATTCAGGAAGCCCAGGCGGCGCGTCTGGTTGCCGCTCAGGTAGTGGTAGACCACTCGCCCGCTGGTCAGGCGGAAGGGGTACTCGCCGCCCGGCTCCTCGGCCGGCGGGGTGTACGCGATCGGGAAGAAGCGCGCCTTGCCATCCGGGTGGGCGAAGCGCTCGGTGAACAGGCGGGGCGTGCCCGGGTGGTCCTCCGAGGGGCAGGGCCAGAACACCCCACCCTGGGCGTCGATCTTCTCCCAGGTGATGCCCGCGTAGTCGGCCACGCCGCCCCTGGAGGCCCGCCGCAGCTCGTCCCACAGTTCGCGCACCGAGCGGTAGGGGAAGTACTGGCCCCGCCCCAGCCGCCGGGCCAGCTCGGCGATGATCTCCCAGTCGCGGCGGGCCTCGCCCGGCGGCTCAGCCGCCTGATTGATCTTAACCACCCGGCCCTCCATGTTGGTGGTGGTGCCCTCGTCCTCGCACCACACCGAGCACGGGAGCACCACGTCGGCCAGCTCGGCCGTCTCGGACAGGAAGAAGTCCAGCACCACCAGCAGGTCCAGGTCCTGGAGCGCCCGCTGCACGACGGCGTTGTCCGGCAGCGAGACCATTAGGTTCGAGCAGGCAACCAGGCAGCTCTTGATCTGGCCGCCGGCCATGAGCTGGACCATCTCCGGCGCCGCCGCCCCCTCCCACGGCAGCTCCTCGACCGGAATACCCCACACCTCGGCGATGAAGCGGCGGTCTTCGGGCTGGTCGATGTGGCGGTAGCCGGGCAACTGGTTGGCCTTCTGGCCCACCTCGCGCCCGCCCTGGCCGTTGCCCTGGCCGGTGAGCATGGTCGTGCCGCTGCCCGGCTTGCCCACCTGCCCGCGGGCGAGGGCGAGGTTGATGCAGGCCAGGCAGTTGTCTACCCCGTGGCTGCTGTGCTCGATGCCCCGCGCGTGCAGGATGAGCGAGCGCGCGGCTTGCCCGTACAGTCGGGCCGCGGCCACCACCCGCTCGGCCGGGACGCCGGCGATGCGCTCGGCCTCCTCGGGCGTGTACGGCTCGACCGCCGCGCGCACCGCCTCCCAGCCCACCGTCCGCTCACCCACGTAGGCCTCGTCCACCAGGTCGTCGTGGACGACCTGGCGGAGCATAGCGTTGAGCACCGCGATGTCCGTCCCTGGCCGGACCGGCAGCCAGAGATCGGCGGTGCGAGCGGTCGGCGTCTCGCGGGGATCGATGACGATCAGCCGCGCCCCGTTGTCGCGGGCTCGCCACAGCCAGTTGGTGGCGATCGGGAAGCACTCGGCTACGTTGGAGCCCACCACCAGCAGGCACTCGGCCAGGGGGATATCGGTCATGGGCAGCGGCGAGCGGTCGAGGCCGAAGGCCCTGGCGTAGGCCACGGCTGCCGACGACATGCACAGGCGGCCGTTGTAGTCGATGTGGCGGGTACCCAGTCCCACCCGGGCGAACTTGCCCATCAGGTAGCACTTCTCGTTGGCCATGGACGAGCCGCTGTAGACGGCGATGGCATCGCGCCCGTGCGCAGCCTGCAGCGCGCGCCAGCGCTGGACCACGTAGTCCAGCGCCTCGTTCCAGGTGGCGCGCTCGAGTCGCCCGCCCTTGCCGCCCCGGCGGAGCAGCGGGGAGGTCAGGCGGTCCGGGTGGTTGACCTGCTGGTAGGCTACCACGCCCTTGGGGCAGAGCGAGCCCCGGTTGTGGGGGGAATCGCGCGGCTCGACGCCCATTACCTGGCCGTCGGCCACCCGCAGGTACATGCCGCACTGGACGCCGCAGAAGCAGCAGTGGGTAGGCACCAGCGCGTCCGGCAGGCGGTCCGCCCTCGCCCACCCCGGCGGTGGCTGGCCGGCCGACTGGAAGTCGTAGTTGAAGTCGCGCGCGGGCTGGAAGATGTCCTTGTTGACGCTCATCTCTACCGGGTCCGACGTGGGGAGTCCAGGGTCCAAAGCCTGCAGGCTTTGGACCCTGGACTCCCCACGTTGTCTAGAGGAATCGCTTGCCCATGGCCTGGAAGTAGGCCTGGCCGCGCAGGGTACGCTTGCAGGTAGGGCAGTACTCCTGGAGCCAGCCTCGCTCGGGACCCAGGTCGTAGCGCTGGCCCAGGTCGACCAGGGTGGCCTGCAGGTCCTCGACGAAGCGCTGGGAGAGCAGCTCCTCACCGCAGCGGCGGCAGCGCCCGGTCTGGGGCTGTTCCCCGTAGTGCTCGATCTCCTGGTTGACCGCCTGGTACAGGGTGACGCCGATGCTGGCCGGGCGCTCGATGATGTGGAAGAACTTGCCAAACGGGATCGACAGCAGCCAGCCCACGACCATGGCCTGGTGGCCTAGCGAGAGGAACCAGTAGAACCGGCCCTCCCACCAGGTATAGGAGGCGGTCAGGGCCAGGCCGCTCACGGCGATGGCGAACAGGAGCACCAGCGGCAGCAGGTCGAATCCGAACCGCTGGGTGGCCAGCAGCCCCAGCTCGGTCGTCCGCCGCCAGAGGGCGATGGCCAGCCCGACGATGAGCAGCGCGGCGGTGAAGTCGAGGGCGTGGATCAGCGCGAAGCCGGTGCCGGCGTCGTTGGGGAAGTGGAGCACCGGCAGGCCGAAGAACCAGAGCTGGTAGTGGTCGGGCGGGACCAGGGTGAAGCGGATCCAGCCGAAGGTCAGCGGGAAGGTAATCAGGCAGGACAGGACGACGCCCCAGAAGATGGCCATGTGCATGGC
>JACQUR010000010.1 GCA_016210245.1 Chloroflexota bacterium | reverse complement strand
CTCCCAGGCAGGCCCACGCTCCCAGGCAGGCCCACGCTCCCAGGCAGGCCCACGCTCCCAGGCAGGCCCACGCTCCCAGGCAGGCCCACGCTTCACCCGCAAAAACGTGACGGGCACCCCCGCCGCGGGCGCCGCGGGAACCGGGTTGACGCTGCCGGGAGCGGGCACTATGCTTCAGAGCGCGAGAGCGGTTGCGATAGGGTAGTGAGGGGGGGAAGCCGATGTGTGAGTACGGAGCGCCGACGGTCTCGGCGATCGCCAGCGGGGCCACGGGCGGGCAAGGCGTGCCGGTGGCAGACTTCGATGAGGTGCTGGCCGCCACGCGCTTCCTGGTCCAGCAGCCGGAGGTGCGACGCCAGCACTATGGGTTCATCGGGTACGGCGGCACCAGACCGGGGGACCGCGTGCTGGTGGCCGTAGACACCCAGTACGACCCGGTGCTGGTTGACGCCCTGGTGGTGGCTCTGCGCGAGCGCGGCGCGAAGGTGGACGTGCTCTGGCGCGAGGAAGAGCCGGACCGGGAGTTCGACCAACTGGACGAGTTCCGGGTCATCATGCGCCGCGAGCCCTCGGCGCTGAACCCGCGCCGCTACGAAGGCGTGCCCTGGATCGAGGAGCTGGCCGCGGCCCGCGGGTACGACCTGCTGGTCCACGGCAAGGGCGGCCCCACGCCCAGGACCCCCCACCGCTACGAAGGAGTGCCCTGGACCAGCGTCGAGCAGATCGCCGCCGCGGGCACCTACTTCCCGCGCGCCGTCAACGTGCTGGTCAACCTCAAGACCCAGGCGCTGATCTACGAGCGGGGGCGGGGCGGGCGCGTGCGGGTCACCGATCCGGAGGGCACCGATATCAGCTACACCCTCTGGCCCGAGTACTACGACGGCCAGCACTACGGCTGGCACGAGGACCCGGTCTTCGGCCACGTGATGGCGCATCCCACCACCCCGCTGGTGCGCCAGGAGGATGCGACCGGGGTGGTGGCCGGGACCACCTCCCACTTCTCGCGCGCCTTCCCGCGCATCGAGCTGGAGATCGACTCGGGGCGGATCGAGCGCATCAAGGGGGGCGGGCACTACGGCGACGCCTGGCGCGATATCTGGGAGGAGACGCGCAACGTCCAGTACCCGTGCTTCCCCCGCCCGGGCCTGTTCTGGATCTGGGAGATGGCCATCGGCACCAACGTGAAGATGGCGCGCCCGCGGCGGGTGGAGCGCCTCTCGTCGGGCGGGTTCGAGGCCGAGCGTATGCGCTCGGGCGTGATCCACACCGGGCACGGGACCTTCTGGCGCGCCCCGGAGGAGACCTGGGCTGGAGAGCGCGGCCTGCCCTACGGACACCTGCACGCCCACCTGCTCTTCCCCACGCTGGTGGTCACGACCACCCGTGGCGAGGAACTGGTCGTGGTGAACCATGGCCGCCTGGCCGCGCTGGACGACCCGGAGGTGCGGGAACTGGCCGCGCAGTACGGCGACCCCGACGAGGTGCTGCGCGAGGAATGGGTGCCCAGCATCCCCGGGATCAGCGCCCCAGGCGACTACGCCGACTACGCCGCCGACCCGGGACGGTTCATCTACGGCGCAGCTCAGGAGTAGGACACGGAGACGCGGCCAGTCCGGTAGAATGCCCTCAGGCAGGATGGATACAACTGGGAGGCTGCTGCATGAGCGCCGAGCAACTGGAAGACCGCATTCGCCAGGAGTTGCCCCACCTGGCCGAAGTGGAGATGCACCAGTTAGCGCGCATCCTGGAGCGCCTGATCGAAGGCTACCAGCCCGAGCGCATCTACCTCTTCGGCTCGAAGGCGCGGGGTGACGCCGGCCCGGATAGCGACTTCGACCTGATGGTCGTGGTCCCGCGTGCTGATGAACCGCGGTACCGGCTTGCCCAGCGGGCTCACCACCTGCTGTGGGGACTGGGGACTGCGGCGGACGTGCTGGTGTGGGCCCGCGACGCGTTCGACGGCCGGCTTCACCTGAAAGCCTCGCTGCCATCAACCATCATTCGGGAAGGGAGGCTTCTCTATGCCGCATGATCCTCTCCTGGCGCGCCTCCCCAACGAGGTGCGTCCCTAACCGGAACCGAGTACCCGCATCCGCGCCCGCCCAGCGCAGCAACGCCGATCCCATGCGCGCTCTGCGGGGCCGACGAGCCCGTCCCGCTCATCCTGAGCTTGTCGAAGGATGAGCGGCACGGGCTCGTCGGCTCCGCTGGGGATCACGCTCCTGGTTGCGCCGCCAGGCGCATCGCCGCCGGCAGCTCGGACACGTAGTCCTGCCACCACTCCTCTGCCGAGGGCTCCTCGGCGTCGAGTTGGTCCAGCACGCTGGCTGAAAGCGCCTGCGGGGCACCGAGGGCGCGGGCCAGGTGGTCGAGGGCGCAGGCCTCCTCGAACTGGAGGGCTGCCACGGTCGACTCGGCCAGGTCGCGGCTGACGTAGTCGATGCCGTGGCTCAGCTCGTGGACGGTCGAGCCGGCCCCGAGCGCCGCCACCGCGCCCACGCGGTGCTCCTCGTCGAAGATGAGGTCGGGCACCGGGTAGATCGGGATGGGCGCGCGCACCACCCGCGCGCTGCCCCGGTACAGCGGCAGCGGCTGCAGGTCGGCCAGGGCGTACGCTCGCCCGTACACCTGGTGGGTGTGGACGATCGCTTGCACCTCGGGGCGGGCTCGGAGGAGGTCGCGGTGGTACCAGCGGAAGGGCGGCGGGGTAAGCGGGCCGGCCACCCAGCGCCCCTCCCAGTCGACCGTGGCCAGGTCCTCGGGCTGCATCTGGCCCATGTGCTTGGCCGGGGTCATCAGGAAGCCGCTGCCGTCCGGCAGGCGGTGGCTCACGTGCTCGAGGAACTGGACCAGGCCGCGGTGGTAGAGCAGCCGCGAGGCCAGGGCGAGCCGAGCGCGGAGGTCTTCGTTCGAGGCATCGCTCGGCCTGGCCGGGGGCGCGGCCGCTGCGCTCGCGATGGACTCGAAGTAGGCGAGGTAGGCGTCCGACCCGTGGCGCTGGGAGTCGATGTAGGCGGCCCGGGCCGGGCTCACCGTGAAGCGCGCGCCCAGCGGCGCGATGAAGGCGTTGATCCGCGCCAGCCCCTCCAGGTTGTGGGTACGCATGGCTGCCTCGGCCAGGCCGGCGCCTACGGCCACTGCCCCCTGCCCGGGCAGCAGCGCCACCGGCCGCTCGCCCAGCGCCCGCGCCAGCGCCTGGCCCTGCTCCGCGGTCGCGATCAGCTCGCCGCTCCCGAAGCGCGGGATGCCGGCGGAGGCCAGGCTCGCCTCCTCGTGGGTCAAGGGCAGGAGCGGCCGCTCGACCGCGCCAAAGGCGAGCGCGGTGCGCGACTGGCTGAAGACGATCGCGTTGATCTCTGGCCGGGCGGCGTAGAGTTGGAGGTGGAGCTGGAGGTCGCGGGGCGGGCGCCAGCGACCCTGGAGCTGTCGACCCTCCAGGTCCGCCACCACCAGGTCCTCCGGGGTGAGCCAGGCCGGCGGAGGCACGCCCGGCCCGTAGCCCGGGGTCACCAGCACCCCCTGTCCCTCCGGCAGGCGCACGCTCACGGCGCCTCGAAGATCGAGGTGCCCCAGCTTCCGAAACGCGATACACACCCGAATGATCTGCTCGCCGATCGACACCTGGTTTCCCCCCCGTGGCTTGCCCTCACCCCGACCCTCTCCCAGGGGGAGAGGGAGTACTTCCTCTCCCCCTGGGAGAGGGAGTACTCCCTCTCCCCCTGGGAGAGGGAGTACTTCCTCTCCCCCTGGGAGAGGGTCGGGGTGAGGGCGCGTGCTTCCCCTTCGTGCGTGCGCCTACACGCTCGCGCTCGGGACTGGCCGCCCCGCCAGCAGCGGGCCGATGGCCGAGCGCTGGATGTTCACCCCGTGCGGGCAGCTACAGGCCGCGCAGTCGACGCACAGGTCGATGCCCATCTGGCGGGCCTGGGCGGCGCGGTCGCGCCCGTCCCAGGGGTGCCAGTGCATCTGGGCCAGCTTGACGAACAGATAGGGGCCGGCGCTGCCCTGGGCGATCTTCGGGCACATGGAGTGGCAGGCCAGGCACTCCAGGCAGCCGATGGTGTTGTAATACTCGCGCAGCTCGTCCTCGCGCACCGGGCGCGGCTCGCCCGTGGGGTACAGCTCCAGCTCTCTCAGCCGCTCCAGCACCCAGGCGCGGTCGTTCACCAGGTCGCGCAGGACCGGCATGTTGGCCAGCGGCTCGACCGTGGCCGCCTCCCCGTCCAGCTCGGCCCGACAGCCCAGGACCGCCTCGCCGTTCAGGCGCACCGCGCACAGGCCGCACTTGCGGAACCGACACGCGTAGCGAAAGGCCAGCGAGTCGTCCTGCTCGGCGTAGAGGCGCTGGAGCGCGCCGACCACCGTGATCCGCTCGTCGACCTCCAGCGTGTACTCCTGCCAGAAGGTGCTGCCGTCCTCGCTCGTTCTGCTCACTCGCAGGCGCTTGATGCTCACGCTGCCCCCCTCCTGATCTCGCACCGCAGCTCACCGTCCTCCAGCCACACCACCACCGGCCACTCCCACTCCGACCCGCCGCGCTCCGGGAAATCGATCCGCACATGGGCGCCCCGCGACTCCCGCCGCTCCAGGGCCGAGCGCGCCACCGCCTCGGCCACCAGCAGCAGCGAGCGCAGCTCCACGTAGTCCACCAGGGCCGTATTGTAGGCCCGCCCGCCGCCCACACGGCACTGGCTGGCCTCGGCCGCCAGTTCTTTGACGACCTCGATCGCACGGCGCAGCCCCGCCTCGTCGCGGTGGCCGGCCGCGTAGCGCCACATCGCCTCCGCGAGCCGTGTACGGACCTGGATCGGGCGCGGCCCCTCGCGCCGCTGCGTGGCCTGCTCCAGCTCGTCCACGGCCGCCTCGACCTGCGTGGGATCCAGGGGCGGAGCGGTTCGCGTCTGCGCGGCCGCCGCACCGGCGCGCTGGCCGAAGACCCACAGCTCGGCCAGGGCCAGACTGCTCAGCCGGTTGGCGCCGTGCAGGCCGCCGCACGCCTCGCCCACGGCGAACAGGCCCGGCACGCGGCACCGCCCGTCGACGTCGGCCACCACCCCGCCCATGAAGTAGTGGATGGTTGGAGCCACGTCCCACGGCTCGAAGCCCTGCTGGGCGCGCACGCCGTACGCGAACCGGATCGCCTCCTCCGTGCGCCGTCGCCACACCTCGCGCTCGTCGCCGGAGGTCTCCAGGTTGCCCGTGACGTCGAGCAGGATGCCCCCGAACGGCGTGGCCGCCCCGCTGCGCAGGGTGGCCCAGACCACGTTCGAGACCTCCGCCCGCGTTCGCAGGTTGAGGCGGTCCAGGACCATCTGCCCGCTCGCATCGCGCAGCACGCCCCGCGGCCCGGCCACGGCCGAGGGCTCCCCGGCGTTGCAGCCAATGGTGCAGGAGGGGTGCGTCAGGCCGAAGGGGAGGAACTGGACCATCTCCATGTCCCGCAGCTCGGCGCCCATCCTCAGCGCCAGGGCGTAGCCGTCGCCCGTGGCTGCCTTCACGTTGGTGGTGTGCGGGTAGTACAGCCAGCCCGCGCCGCCGGTGGCCAGCACCACCGAGCCGCAGCGGAACACGTGGTAGCGGCCGCTGGCCAGGTCCAGCGCCAGCAGGCCGGCGACCCCCTCCCGCGAGCCCAGCAGGCGCAACGCAACCATCTCCTCGTGGATCGTGAGGTCGTCGCGCGCGGCAGCCCAGCGCAGGGTCTGGCCCATGGACACGCCCGCCTTCGGGCCGGCCAGCACCCGGGCCTTGGAGTGGCCGCCGCGCGGCTCGCGCCTGGGCTTGCCCTCCGCGTCGACCAGGAACACGTAGCCCTGCTCCTCCAGGCAGCGGATGCCGGCCGAGGCCTCGTCCGCCATGACCCGGACCAGGTCCTCCGCCTCGATGCCCTCCCCGCTGCGGGCCAGGTCGTCCAACATATCCTGCGGGTTGTCCTCGGTGGCGATGCCACCGCCCGAGATACGGGTGTTGCCCACCCCGAACGGATCTTTGGAGATCACGGCCACCCGGGCGCCTGCGCGCTGGGCCGTGAGCGCAGCCGTGGCCCCGGCGCCGCCCGCCCCGACCACTACCACGTCGTCCTCGTGCCTCTCCCACGCTTCGTGCTGCACGTTCCCACCCCTGCTCTCTCTGGTGCCCGAACTATGTTCCGGATGGCGGGGCGGCGTCAAGCGTCGGGGAGGCGGAGACAGCGGTCCTGCCGGGTGTGGCCAGTTGCTGTGCCGGCAGTCGCTGAGTCGTAGGGGGCGACGGCTCTGTCGCCCCGCCGCCCCGAGGGCGGCAGAGCGTGGTGGCCTGAGCCGTAGGG
>JACQUR010000226.1 GCA_016210245.1 Chloroflexota bacterium | reverse complement strand
GGCCTTCGCCCGCCAGGGCGCGCACGTCGTGGTCCACTACGGCCACAGCCGCCTGGAGGCCGTGCGCACGGCCGAGGCGATCCGCTCGCTCGGCGTGCAGGCGCTGCTCGTCCAGGCGGACCTGGCGCACAAGGCGCAGATCGATCGCCTCTACGCCCTGGTGCAGGCCGAGTTCGCCCGCCTCGACATCCTGGTGAACAACGCCGCGATCTTCAGCAGCGCGCCGCTGACCCAGGTCACCGAGGCGTTGTGGGACCGGATCCTGGCGATCAACCTGAAGGGGCTGTTCTTCTCCTGCCAGGCGGCCGCCAGGGTTATGCTGGACCAGCAGAGCGGCGCCATCATCAACCTCGCCTCCGGCGGCGGCCTCTCGCCCCGACCCGGCTACCAGGCCTCCCCCGCTTACGCGGCCTCGAAGGCGGGTGTGATCATGCTCTCCCGGCACCTGGCGCTCGCGCTGGCGCCGCACGTGCGGGTCAATTGCATCGCTCCTGGGATCATCGACTCCAAGGCCGAGCCACTGCCCGAGCCGGTGCGCCAGCGCTTTGCCCGCCTGACCCCACTGCAGCGCGTCGGCGACCCGGAGGACATTGCCGACCTGGCCGTCTTCCTGGCCTCGCCCGGCGCCGACTTCGTCACCGGCCAGGTCATCAGCGTGGACGGCGGAATCGTGCTGTAGCGAATAGCGCGCTTGCATGTTGAATCTTGAATGTTGAATGGTGAATGATGAATGATGAGTCGCAGTCCCATTCAGCATTCAGCATTCAGCATTCACCATTCACCATTCAACAGTGGTCGAGACCGTTTCCCCAGCCAGTCCGCCCCCCAGCTCGCCGAGCCTGGCCGATCTGCGCGCTCTGTCGCTGTTCGCCAGCCTCGACCCGGAGGACCTGGAGTTCGTCCGCTCGGTGGTGGTCCAGCGCTCGTATCGGGCAGGGCAGGTCGTCCTGCTGGAAGGTGCCGCCTCATCGGTCCTCTACTTCATCCGTGCCGGGCGAGTGAAGCTCTACAAGACCTCCAGCCGGGGGCGCGAGCAGGTGCTCCAGTTGTTGCACCCGGGCGAGAGCTTCAACGAGGTGGCCGTCTTCGACGGTGGGCCGAATCCGGCCAGCGCCCAGGCGATCGAGCCGACCACACTCCTGCTGCTGCGCCGCCAGGACCTGCTGCGCCTGGTGCGCGAGCGCCCCACCTTCGCCCTGGCCCTGATCCGCGCCTTCGCCTCACGGCTGCGCCAGGTGCTCGAGCTGGTCGAGGACCTGGCCTTCCGCCAGGTCACCAGCCGGGTTGCCAAGGTCCTGCTCCAATGGGAGGCCGAGGGGGCCGGGTGGCGCCTCACCCAGGAGTTGCTGGCGGCCATGGCCGCCAGCCGGCGCGAAGTGGTTGGGCGAGCGCTGCGTAGCCTGGAGCAGGAGGGCGCGATTCGTCTCTCGCGGGGCAAGATTCGCGTCCTGGACCGCGAGCAGTTGGAGCGCTTGCTGTGACCGCGGCGCTCAGTCGTCCCACGCGCAGTGTTGCGCATCAGCCCGGACTATCCGCTCCATTTGGGAGGGGCTCAATCCTGGTGCCTGCCACGGCCAGCGTTCAGCCGCCAGCGCCGCGCGGGCGTGGCGCTGGCGGCCAGCCGCTCGAGCCTCAGGAACCTACCGCTTGCACCACTTCCGCCAACCGGTCCACCTGCTCCGGGTCGGTCAGGACGGGGGCGAAGATGAGGGTGTGGAGGTCCAGGTCGTCGTACTCGTGGATGCGCTGCACCGCCTCGCGGATCGAGCCAACCACCGCGGCCTTCTTCGGATCGATGAGCAGGCGCCCGTAGTAGCGCTGCTGGTAGTTCGCCACGTCGGCTGCACCCTGGTCCGCGTCTTTGCCCAGGCTCCAGTAGATGAGCGCCGAACAGGCGAAGGCGCGCGGGTCGCGCCCCCGCTCCTGCAGGGCCTGGCGCACCACCGGGATGGCCGCGTGCGCCCCGGCCGGGCCGCCGCCGCCGGCCAGGAAGCCATCGCCCAGCCGCGCCGCGCGCTTGAACGCCTTCGGGTTGGAGCCGCCCAGCCAGATCGGCACGCCGGGCTGCTGAGCGGGGCGTGGCCCGACGGGGCCGACGTGGACGTCGAACACGCGCCCGGCGTAATCGATCGGCTGGCCCGACCAGGCCTGGCGGAGCAGGGCCACCGTCTCCACCATGCGCAGGTCGCGCCGCTCCATTGGCACGCCCGCGGCCTGGTAGTCCTCCGGGCGCTGGCCCATGCCGAGGCCAAGCGTGAAACGCCCCCCGGTGAGGCGGTCGATGGTGGCCAGCTCCTTGGCCAGCATGAGCGGGCGGTACAGCGGGGCGAGCAGGATCGAGGTGCCGATCCGGACGCGTTCGGTCTGTCCGGCCGCCCAGGCCAGCAGCGAGAGGGTGGCGTATCCGTCGTACACCAGGCGGTCGAGCGCCCAGATCGAGTCGAAGCCGTGGCGCTCGGCGCGCTCGACAAACCCGCACATGTCCTCGCGGGTGGCGCCGGTGACCTCGTTGGGAAGCGCTACACCAAAGCGCATCGTGTAACCTCCGTAGTGGTCAGTGGTCAGTGGCCAGTGGTCAGTGGTCAGTAGGCAGTCGGCAGTAGGCAGTCGGCGGGGTGTCGCACCATTACCCTGGCCCCTGGCCCCTATTGTAGCTGTTCCAGCACGCGTTGGGGGGTGAGGGGGAACTGCTGGAGGGCGGCTCCCGCGGCGGCCTGGACGGCGTTGGCGATCGCCGGGGCCATGGGGGGCAGGCATGTTTCGCCCAGGCCGTGTACCTCTGCGTCCGGGTCGGGGGACTCCAGCAACACGGTGGTGAACTGGTCCGGCAGGTCCTTGATCGACGGGATCATGTAGTCGGCCAGGTTCGGATTCGCAAGCTGGCCGTTGTCGAAGACCATCTCCTCCAGCAGCGCCTGGCCGATGCCAAAGGTCACGTTGCCATCGCTCTGCAGCGAGGCCAGGCGCGGGTTGACCACCCGCCCTGCCCAGCCTGCCATGTGGAGCCGCGTGACCTCGACCGCCCCGGTTTCCGGGTCGACCGCCACCTCGGCGCCCACGGCGCCCTGGTGCCACTGGGCCGAGAGCCGGCCCTTGCCCGTGGCCGCGTCCCAGCCGCCGAGGGCGCGCCCGGTTCCCCGCCCGGTGATATCCCCGGCGCCCGTGCGACGAATGACCTCGGCATAGCTGAGGCTTCGCTCCGGCAAGCCCCGCACGGCGACCCGGCCGTCGCGCGTCTCCAGGTCTTCCACCGACACCTCCAGCAGGTCGGCGGCCAGGCGGAGGAGTTGCGCCCGCGCGTCCTGGGAGGCCAGCTTGACCGCCTGGCCCATGTAGGCCGTCGAGCGGCTGGCGGTGGTGGTGGTGTCGTAGGGCGTGGCATCGGTGTCCGGGTCGGTGATCGCCACGCGCTCGACCGGCAGCGCCAGGGCGTCGGCGGCGAACTGGGACAGCACGGTGCGCGCCCCCTGGCCCATCTCGACCGTGCTGACCAGCGCGGTGGCGCTGCCATCCTCGTTGAGCTTGACGAGGGCCGAGGAGGTGGAGGGGGTGATGGTGACCACCATGGCGAAGGCCAGGCCACGCCCGCGGAGACGCCCGTCGGTGGATTTTGGATTTTGGATTTTGGATTTTGGATTCCGCGGAGGTTGGAGGTTGGAGGTTGGATCCAACCTCCAACCTCCAACCTCGTTCCAGCCGATGCCCCGCGCTGCCTCCTCGATCAGCTCCTTGAAGTGGGCGTCCTCCATGGGCTCGCCGGAGATGAAGCGATCGCCGGTGCGCAGGACGTTCTTGAGGCGCAGCTCGAGCGGATCGATGCCCAGGCGGTGCGCGATCAGGTCGGTCTGGCGTTCGTGGGCCCAGCAGCCCTGGTCGGTCATGTAGCCGCGGAGCGCGCCGGCCGGGACGATGTTGGTGTAGATGGCGATGGACTCGATGCGGGCGCACTGGAAGCGGTAGGGGCCGATAGCGCAGAAACCGCCCAGCTTCGGGGCGCGCACGCCGATGTCGGCGTAGGCGCCCGTGTTCCAGTACACCGTGGCGTCGCGCGCCAGGAAGCGTCCGTCGCGGGTAACGCCCGTGCGCAGGCGGATGCGGGTGGCGTGGGCGGTGATGATGTGGAACTCCTCGGCCCGGGTCAGGGCGAGCTTGACTGGCCGCCCGGCCTTCCAGGCGAGAGCGGCGGTCACCGGCTCGAGCTTGGGATAGGCCTTGGCGCCGTAGCCGCCCCCCAGGGAGGGGACCAGCACGCGCACGGCGCTGAGCGGCAGCTTGAACGTCTCGGCCAGTTGGGCGCGCACGACGTGGGGCGTCTGGGTGGTGGCGTGAACGATCAGGCGGCCGCGGTCCCAGTAGGCGATGCAGGCGTGCGGCTCCATTGGCACGTGCTGGGTGATGGGCGACTCGAACACGTCGTCGAAGACCTCGTCGGCCTCGGCCAGAGCCTGCTCGATGTCGCCGCTTTGCCAGCGGAAGGCGTTGCAGATGTTGGGCGATCCCGCTCGATCCAGCACGATGTCGGCGAAGGTGTGCTTGCTCCCGAGCTGCTCGTG
>JACQUR010000230.1 GCA_016210245.1 Chloroflexota bacterium | reverse complement strand
TGCGATAGATGCACATCTTGTAGCCGGCGAAGCTGGTGCCGCACAGGTTCACCTGGGCCAGGTCGCCGGGGTCGACGATGCGGTCGGTGTTGCCGATGTGGTAGACGTCGAAGGTGTTGGGCCCGGAGCGCATGCCCCCGGAGACCATCTCCGCCCCCGCGCGCATCATGGCGTCGTAGGCCAGGGCGCCGGCGTCCCGCTCGCGCATGCCCGGCCTGAACGCTGCCTGGCTGGCATAGCCGGCGTTGGTGATGGCGATGGCGGTGCGAATGCAGGCTACCTCGTCCTGGGTCTTGTTGCGCCGCGCCTCCCGCAAGGCCGTCTGGATGGGCGTCACCTCCACCCCCACCTCGGCCAGCGCCTGGCGGCCGACGTCATCGAGGGCGTCGGAGCCGAGCTTCTGGCCGTAGAGGCCGCGCTCCTTCAGGTCGCGCACGATCGCCGCCGCGAACAGCTTCGCCTCGGCCGTCGCCGCTTCCCGGCCGCCGATCGAGCCGAGCCAGCTATACGAGCAGCGCCAGTTCTCCGGGCGGATCCAGGGGCAGTAGCGCTGCTGATGCTCCACCATGTCGCCCAGCTCGTACAGCACGGGCTCGTGCTCGGCGAAGACCAGGGCGTAGCTGAGCTGGGCCGCAAACTCGTGCCCCCGCACCGCCGTGGCGTAGCGCATGTTGTCCGGCCGCATCAGCAGCGCCGCCGCAACCCCATGCCGCTTCAGGGCTGCCTGCGCCCGCGCCAGCCGCTCCTGGCGCAGTCGCGCGAAGTTGATGCCTGCCTGGTAGTCAGTCGAGCCAATGCCGTAAGGCCACTTGCTCATCCTGTTGCTCCCTCCGAATCGATCATCGCGTCTCCCTGGAAGGCCCATCCTACGGCGCGGGAACCATTCCGTTCAATGGGTGGACCCCAGTTCCTGCGCAGGCGGTCGCGGAGCTGTAGGGGGCGACGGCCCTGTCGCCCCGCCTGTCGCAGAGCTGTAGGGGGCGACGGCCCTGTCGCCCCGCCGCGCAGAGCGCGGCAGAGGGTCGCGCGGGCCAGGGGCCACAGCGGAACATCCCGGCCTGCGGGGCCTCTGCCGCCCTCTGGGCGGCGGGCGGACAGGGCCGTCCGCCCCTACCACCCCCACCCACGCACGAAAACTCCCGCTCACGTCAGCTCATAGGCACTCGGGTCGCGCTCGAAGGCCTTCTTGCAAGCGGGCGCGCAGAAGGAGATGGTTCGACCCTGGTACTCCAGCCTGTAGCGCGCTGTGGCGGGATCGACGTCCATCAAGCAGACCGGATCCAGCCGCTCCAGGCCAGCCCCATCGTCGGCCTCGGGCGGCTCGACGAGCGGCGGGAAGCTGTCGCCAGGCGGGGGCAGGTAGCGCTCGTAGACGTGGACGCGCAGGGCGAGGGGCGGGGGGAGAATCCGGCCGGCGTCGAGCATCGCCTGGGCGTAGTCGAAGATGGCGGGGATGAGGCGGTCGTCGTTGAGGTCCTTGAGCCAGATGGCGCGCCCCAGCAGGAGCAGCAGGGCATTGTTGCCCAGCACGCAGGGGCCGAGGCAGCCGGTGAAGCTGAGGTGGACCTGGTTGCGCAGCTTGCGGCGCTCCCACTCGGCCTCGTACAGCGTCTGGTTCACCGCTGCCCGCCCCTTCTCGGTCCAGCCGCAGCAGCAGCTTCCGTTGGCCTTCGAGCATACAAACAGGTTACCCTGCAGCCGCACGACGCGGAAGTCCTCGCCTCGCGCACGAACCCTGGCTGTTCTCATGCCACCCACCTGGGAGCGGAGTGCAGATTTGAGATTGCAGAGTGCAGATTGAGGAGCCGTCCTCAATCTGCACTCTGCAATCTCAAATCTGCACTCCGCTCACCTACTGTGTCGCCGCGACCGGGTAGCCCTCCTCGTCCAGCAGGGCGCCGACCTGGGCCAGGTCGATCTGGGACTCGTCGTACTCCAGGTGGACCTGCTTAGCCGGGATGTCTACCCGTACGCTCTTGACGCCCGCCTGGGGCGCCAGCGTCTGGGTGATGGTCTTCTCGCAGTGCGCGCAACTGATATCCGGGACGCTCAGGGTTGCCTGTGCCATGACGTTCCTCCTCTGGATCAGGTTGGAGGTTGGCCGGGTTGGAGGTTGGAGGTTGGAACTCGCTCCAACCTCCAACCTCCAACCCGGCCAACCTACTGCACGATCAGCTCACCGACCATGCCGGCCTCCTTGTGGCCGGGCGTGGTGCAGACGACCTGGTAGCGGCCGGGGGTGGCAGGGGCGTAGAAGGTGGCGGTGGCCATGCGGCCGCCAGCGGCCGTAACGCGGGCGTTGGGCACGCCCTCCGCCTCCCAGGTGTGCAGGGTGGGGTCGACGTTGTCCAGCGTTACCACCACCCGCTGGCCCGCCTGGGCCTGTACCCGGGCCGGGGTGAAGCGGAGCTGGCTGGCGGTAACATGGAGCTGGGCCGAGGCGGCGTCCTGGTAGCGCGACCAGAGCAGCGCCCCCAGGCCGATGCCCGCGGCCAGGGCGGCGATGGCCACCAGGTAGCTCCACTCGGCCAGGCGCGCGCGCAGCGGCGGGTGGGCCAGCTCCTGGGCCGACTTCGGCGGGTGGTAGCCGCGCAGGCGGAGTGAGTTGGTGACCACACTCACGCTGGACATGGCCATGGCCGCCGCGGCCAGGACCGGGTTGAGCAGGATGCCGAACAGCGGGAACAGCGCCCCGGCGGCCACCGGGATCAGGACCACGTTGTAGGCGAAG
>JACQUR010000224.1 GCA_016210245.1 Chloroflexota bacterium | reverse complement strand
GTCCAGGTCCGAGCCAAGCTGCGCGAAGGCCTCCAGTTCGCGAAACGAGGCCAGATCGAGGCGCAAGGAGCCGGCGATGCTCTTCATCGACTTCGTTTGCGCGTTGCCGCCGACGCGCGACACCGAAATTCCGGCGTTGATGGCCGGCCGGATGCCGGCGTTGAAGAGGTCGGTCTCGAGGAAGATCTGCCCGTCGGTGATCGAAATGACGTTGGTCGGGATATAGGCCGACACGTCGTTGGCCTGGGTTTCGATGATCGGCAGCGCGGTGAGCGAGCCGCCGCCCAGCTCCTTATTCAGCTTGGCCGCTCGCTCCAGCAGGCGCGAGTGCAGGTAGAACACGTCGCCCGGATAGGCCTCGCGCCCGGCCGGGCGCCGCAGCAGGAGCGAGATCTGGCGGTAGGCCCAGGCGTGCTTGGACAGGTCATCGTAGACGATCAGCGCGTCCTTGCCCTGCCACATGAAGTATTCGGCGATGGCGCAGCCGGTGTAAGGGGCCAGGTACCACATCGGGGCCGGATCGGCCGCCGTGGCGGCCACGACGATGGTGTGCTCCATCGCGCCGTACTGGTCCAGCGTGTTGACCACCTCGGCCACGCTGGCCTCCTTCTGGCCGATGGCCACGTAGACGCAGATCAGGTTGCCACCGCGCTGGTTGATGATCGCGTCCAGGGCCACCGCCGTCTTGCCGGTCTGGCGGTCGCCGATGATCAGCTCGCGCTGGCCGCGCCCGATGGGAATCATGGCATCGATGGCCTTGAGGCCGGTCTGGACCGGCGTGTCGACCGGCTGGCGCTGGACCACGCCGGGGGCGATCACCTCCACCGGACGGGTCTGGGTCGTGCCCAGGGACCCCTTGCCGTCGATGGGACTGCCCAGCCCGTCCACCACCCGCCCGATCAACTGCTCGCCCACGGGCACCTCGGCGATGCGCCCCGTGGTGCGTACCTCGTCGCCTTCCTCGATCTCGCGGTCGGAGCCCATGATGACCGCGCCGACCATCTCCTGCTCCAGGTTGAGGGCCAGGGCCATCACGTCCTGCTTGGGGAAGTGCAGCAACTCGCCCGCCATGGCCTTCGAGAGGCCATGGAGGCGGGCAATACCGTCGCCTACCCCTATGACCCAGCCGACATTCTCCGGCTTGACGAGCGCCTCGTAGCCCTCGATCTGGGTGCGCAGAACGGATGTAATCTCATCGGAGCGAGTGACTGCCATACCATCTCCCTCGTTACCGCGCGGCGCGCCTGGCGGCGTCCCTCGGATAGCGTTTGAAACTGGACCTCTCGCGTAATCTTAACCTACTGGCGCGCGCAGGAGCCGCTCTTTGAGGCGCTGCAGGCGGCCGCGGACGCTATCGTCCAGCAGCTCGTCGCCCACCCGCGCGACGACCCCGCCAATCAGCTCGGGGTCGACCGACAGCTCCAGCCGCACCTGCCTGCCGGTGTGTGCGGCCAGGCGCCTGGCTACCACCTCGCGCAGGCGAGGGTCCAGCGCGACCGCGCTGGTCACCTTGGCCGTCACGACCCCACGCGCCTGGTCCACTAACTCGCGGAAGGCGGTGAGGATCTCGGGCAGCAGCTCCAGCCGGCCACGATCGACCAGCAGGTGCAGGAAGTTGCGGATCTCGGGTCCGAGGTCGGGCAGCAGGCGGTCGAGAGCTGCGCGACGCTCCTCCTCCGGCACCGCCGGGCTGGTGAGCACCTGCCCGGCCGCCGGGTCCGCCAGGATCTGCTCGACCCGCTCGAGCGCACCCAACCAGGCATCAAAGGCTTGCCGCTCCTGGGCGATGCCAAACACCGCCTCGGCGTAATGGCGCGCCGACGCTCCAATGTTCGCCATGCCCGCCACCTACCGCGCCCCGTTCCCGGCCGGCTGCTCGGCCAGGAACTCCTCCACCAGGCGGCGCTGCAGCTCCCCGTCCATGCGCTGGCGAATGACCCGCTCGGCCGCGGCCACGGCCAGTGCCGCCACCTGAGCGCGCAATTCCGCCATCATCTGCTCCTGGCGCGCGCTCAGGTCGGCCTCCGCGCGGCCGACCATGCGCTGGATCTCAGCCTCGATCTCCTGGCGGCGCTGGGAGCGATACGCTTCGAGCTGCCGCTCGGCCTGCGTCCGCAGCTCCTCGAGGTCCCGGCGGGCCTGGGCCATGAGGGCCGTCCGCTGCTCCTCGGCCCGCTCCGCCTCCTGGCGGACGAACTCGGCCCGCTCCATGCTCTCCTTCACCCGCGCCGCGCGCTCGTCCAGCATCTGGACGACGGGCCGGTACAGGAAGCGAGAGAGCAGGAAGACCAGCACCAGGAAGTTTGCTCCATGCCAGAGGAACCCTGGCAGATTGAGCCCCAGGGTTTCCAATACCTGCATTGTGCCTCCGCTAATTGCTTGTTGCTTTGCTTTGTCTTTCGTCTCTTGGTGGGTTGTCTTTGAAACGATCCGGGTTACGGTGGCGGGAACGGACTGCTGTCAACGGATTCCTGGGAACGGATTGAACGGATTGGAACGGATTAGGCGAGCAACAATCCGTTCCAATCCGTTCAATCCGTTCCCGAAATCCGTTGACAGCAGTCCGTTCCCCCGAGCCCCGCGGGCGGCGGGGGGACAAGCCCCCGCGCCACAAGACGCTCCGGGTGGCGCAGGCGGCTCGCCTGTGCCCCCCGGAGCGTCCGCTCCCTCACGGTCGCGGTTCGGATGGGGCGCTCCGTTCCCTCACTCAGCACTCGGGACTCAGCACTCAGGACTCAGCACTGGTCTAGATGCGCCCGACCAGCAGGAACGCGATGACCAGCGCGTAGATGGCAATAGCTTCCGCGAAGCCCAGGCCGATCAGCATCGGCACCAGGATGGTGCCGCTGATCTCGGGATTGCGACCGATCGCCTCCATCGCCTTGCCAACGCCAAACCCGATACCCAACCCCGGCCCCAGGGCTCCCAGGCCAATCGCCAGACCTGCCGCCAATGGAATCAAGGACGCCTCAGGCACGTACTTGCCCCTCCTTAGTGGTGTGCTTCTCCGTGCTCGCCATGCCCGTGCTCGGCGTGCTCGTGCATGGTAGCAATAGTCAGGAAGACGAGCGAGAGCATCGAGAAGATGAGGGCTTGGATGATGCCCACGAACAGCTCCAGGCCCAGGAAGACGAACATCACGTAGGGCGCGATGCCGAGCATGGTGTGCAGCAGCACCTCGCCGGCGAAGATGTTGCCAAAGAGTCGGAAAGACAGCGAGAGCGGACGGCTCAGCTCGGTCACGATGTGCAGTTGCCCCAGCGCAGGCGGCCACAGGAATTCCTTCACCCGCTCGATTGCGTTCGCCTTGAGGGCGTAGACCTGGATGGCGATGAACATGATGATCGCCATGGCCGCGGTCAGGTTCAAGTCGCTGTTGGGAGAGCGCAGCCAGCTCAGCTCGCCGAAGCCGGGAAACACGCCGAACCAGTTGGAGGCCAGGATGAAGATGAAGCTGGTGACGACCAGGGGCAGGAAGCGGCGGCCCCTGCGCCCGGCAACCTGCTCGATCACCCCCACCCACAGCTCGAGGATCGCCTCGGCCAGGTTCTGCAGGCCGGTCGGCCGCTCCAGGCTCATCCGCCGCGTGGCCAGGATGGAGAAGACCACCAGCAGGGCCATGACGATCCAGGCGCTGAAGACCGTGTTGCTGACCGGGAGGCCGAAGAGGCTGAGGATGAACTCGGCTTTCGGGCCGGGGGCCGCCTCCTGGGCAGCCTCCTCCACCGCAAAGAAGAATGGCACAGCGCTAGTCCCTCCGCTCGTTCTCGCGCGCCGCAGTCTGCCTGCGCTGGATAAAGTTCATCAGTTGCACGGTGCCAATCACCGCGGAGGCGAGGCCGGCGAGGACGCCGAGCAAGAGGAACAGTACTCCCGTGCCCAGGCGCGCGTCCAGAAAAGAGCCCAGCAAAATACCCAGTCCAACGGCCACTGCTAGGGTGAACCCGAACTGGGTAGCAACGGCAAGGGCCTGCAAGGTAGAAAGGTTAGGCCTCATTGCCGCTTCCTCGCGCTCACACAGGCGCCCCGAGTATAGCACACGCTAACACCGAACTACCATCAGGTTGGGGGCGGGTTGGAGGTTGGAGGTTGGAGGTTGGATCAAACCTCCAACCTCCAACCTCCAACCTCCAACCTCCAACCTAACTCACGCCAGGTCTGGCTGGATCAGGCCGTAGGTGCCGTCGGAGCGGCGGTAGAGGAGGCTGGCCAGGCCAGAGTCGCTGTCGAGGAAGAGGAAGAAGGCGTGGCCCAGCAGTTCCATCTGCTGCACCGCTTCGTCCACGTCCATCGGCTTCATCGGGAAGCGCTTGACGCGCGTGATCAGTCCGCCTGGCTGCTCGGTTGCGGCGGCCTCGACGCTCTGGTCTTCTTCGCTCTCCTCGGTCGCCGCGGCGCGCAGCGGCGAGCCCTTCCCCTTCCCCTGCGTGTGGAGCCGCTCCTTGAAGCGGGTGAGTTGGTTCTGCAGCTTGTCGACGGCGGTGTTGACCGCCAGAGGGATCGTGGACGCGCGCTCCTGGCTGCGGATGAGGGTACCGTTAGCGTGGAGCGTGACCTGCACGACGAAGCGCTCGCCAGATGCCCGGGTTGGCTCCGAGGCTACCTCCAGCTCCACCCGCTCGACCCGATCGAGAAAGCGGCTGAGCTTGCCGATCTTGCGCTCGGCCAGGTCGCGCACGCTCTCGGGCAGCGTGCAGTTTCTGGCGCGGATCAGAACTTCCATGTTCACTCCTCGACCAAGTCGACAGTCGACAGTTCACAGTCGACCGGGGACGAGCGGACTGTGAACTGTCGACTGTCGACTCAGTTTCGACAGGGGATGCCTCAAGCATTCTAGCGAAAGGAAGGGAGGGTTCGCAGGGGCCGCACGGGTGGGAGGTTGGAGGTAGAAGGTTGGAGCTCCAACTTCCTCATCGCGCAAACACGACTGCGGCGTACTCGCGCCCGTCGAGGCCGCGGGCGGTGCCCAGGCCGTAGCGCTGGGCGGCGGGCTCGAGCAGGATCTGGCGGTGAGAGGGGCTGTTCAGCCACCCGTCGTAGCACCGCTCCACCTGGCTGCCGCGGCACAGGATCTCGCCCGCCCACTGGTAGCGATAGCCCGCCGCCCTGAGCAGTTGGACGAACGCCAGGTTGCCGGTCCCGGGCTCCAGGTGGGCGAAGTAGCCCTGCTGCACCATGTCTCGCGCCCGGGCGGCGGCGATGACGTCGAGCGCCGGGTCGCGCTGCACGCGCGCCAGGCCCATCGCCTGGCGGGTGGCGTTCACCTGGTCGCTGCCGGCGCTCCCCCCGAGCGCTGGCGGCGAGCCGCTGAGGACCAGGGCCGCGGCCAGCAGCCCGAGCACGAGGGCAAACAGCTTCAACACCCGCTCCTCCCTACCAGGACGCCGCGCCCGCGCCCGCGCGCTCCCCCTCCCCTGCTGGGAGAAGCGGAAGCCCGGGCGCTCCCTCTCGGGCGAAGAGAGCAAGCACACGCCAGAGCCCGAGGCCCAGTGGCTCGTATTGTAGGCGAAGCTACAGCTCTTTCGCCACCACCGCGCCCATCACCCGTGCCGCTCCGACCGCGACCAGGGCGTCGGCGCAGGCGCGCAGGGTCGAGCCGGTGGTGGTGACGTCGTCCACCAGCAGCACCGCCCGGCCGGCGACCAGGCTGGGGTCGGGGCAGGCGAAGGCACCGCGCAGGTTGGCGCGGCGCTCGCGGGCGCTCAGCTCGACCTGGGGCGTGGTGGCGCGGGTGCGGGCGAGGGCGCCCTCGGCCACCGGCAGGGCGAGTCGCGCACCGAGCTGGTGGGCCAGCAGCGCCGCCTGGTTGTAGCCGCGCTGCCGCAGCCGATCGGCGAACAGCGGCACGGGCACCAGCACGTTCGCTGCGGCCGGGCGGCGGGCGAGCGCCTGGCCCAGCAGGTCGCCCAGGAATGGGGTCAGGGCGATCTGGCCGCGGTACTTGAAGGCGTGGACTGCCTTGCGCACCACTCCCTCGAAGGCGCAGGCCGCACGCATCGAGGCCAGGCTGCTGGGTGTGCCCAGACAGCGGCGGCACAGGCGCCCGCCCGGGCTGGGCGCGCAGCAGTGATAGCACACCTCGGCCGGCAAGTAGCGTACGCTGGCGTAGCAGGCCGGGCATACCAGGTGGTCGCGCCGGCCGCAGCCCAGGCAGCGAGCGGGGAACAGCAGACGCCAGAGCCACCAACTGGCGTCCCGGGCCATCAGCGCACCATGGAGCAGCAGGCAGAAGGCAGAAGGCAGAAGGCAGAGAGCCACAAAGTGGCGTCCCTGGCCATCAGCGCACCAGTTCGACCGTGTCGCCGGCCACGGTCCCGGTGGCGGCGATGGTCCCGGGCGGCAGTTCCAGCACGTACCGAGTGCCCCACACGATCGGGCTCACGCGCCAGGGCGGCATGCGCTCGATCACCCGCAGCACCTTGCCACGGCGGTCCAGGAAGACCACGTCCAGGGGAAAGCGCATGAAGCAGGTGTGGATCGAGCCACCCGGGTCCAGCACCAGCCCCCCGCCCGGCGGCAGGCCCGCCCGCCCCATCAGCCCGAGCGTGCGCGTCCACAGGTTGCGCGCGTGGCCGCCCTGCTCCATGAGCGTGGTGCCGCGGGTCTGGTTGATCACGCGCATGGGCGGATTTTGGATTTTGGATTTTGGATTTTGGATTGTTCGGACGCGCTGCTAACCTGGTTGCTCATCGCCTGGCCGGTGCTCTTGCCCAACTACGGGCCAGTATAGCACGCGGTTGCAGCGGCGGTTGTCCCCGGTCGTGTGCCTAGGGCTATTCAGTGGTCCGGTTTCGAGCGGTCGCGGGATGGTCACCTGCCGCCCTGAAGGGCGGGCCTGGGCGTTAGGCCCGCCCTTCAGGGCGGCAGGTGCGGACAACTGAATAGCCCTGCGTGTGCCCCAGGCTGCTGGAAAACCCGTGATGTGGTCGGGCATGGTAGTTACACTACGCGCCGATCGTGTCGCACTCCTGGCGTCGAGCGCGCCCACGACCTTGACGCTATTCTCGCTCATCGTGCGCGGGCGGACCGAGGACTTCTCGCTGGAGCGCCTCCTGGAGCTGGTGCGGCGCTTCGGCTTCGCGGTGGACATTCGCCTCTCACGAGCGGACCAGCTTCAAGATTGCCGTCTCCGAGTCACCGCTCCCACGTAGGCAGGCAAGGCTGCTTCAGGGTGTCCTGGCCATTATCATTGACATATTGATGCCGATGCCATATGCTCTGATGCATGCGAACGACCATCCGCCTGGACGAGCAACTGCTTAAAGAGGCCAGGGAGTTGGCTATCCGCAGCGGCAAGAGCCTGACGTCGATCATCGAGGATGCACTGCGGGAATCCCTGGCCCGGCAACGTAGCTCCGGGCAGCGTGAACGGGTCCGCCTGGCCACCTTCAGCGGCAAGGGATTGCTCCCCGGTGTGGATCTGGATGACTCCGCAGCACTCCTGGACGTGATGGAATCATCGGATGATCCTCACTGATGTCAACGTGCTCGTCTACGCCCATCGAACGGATGCCCCGGGGCATGCTGCCTATCTGCAATGGTTGGAGGAGCTGATCAACGGCGATCAGGCTTACGGCTTCTCCGACCTGGTGCTGAGCGGGTTTCTCCGCGTGGTCACCCGCCCGCGGGTCTTCGATCCCCCCAGCGATCTAGCCTCCGCTCTTGCCTTCGCCCGGGCGATCCGCAGCCAGCCCAATGCGGTACCTATCGCGCCGGGGCCGAGGCACTGGCCCATTTTCGAGAGTCTGTGCGAGGCGACCCGTGCCAAGGGCAACCTGATCCCGGATGCCTACCTGGCGGCGCTGGCGATCGAGTCGGGCAGCGAGTGGATCACCACCGACCACGACTACAGTCGCTTCCCCGGACTGAAGTGGCGCCATCCACTGGATGGCTGAGCAAGACCCTCTCCTCCAGAACCCCTTACTTTGCGCGCACCGGTGTGCTCGCAACGCTGCTTCAGGATGTCCGGGACGGTTCCTCCGTGGCGCGGACCGGGTTGAGCACCGGCCCGCTCGGCGTGCGCTCGATCCTGTAGTCGACCACGACCGCTGGACGCGACGGGCAGCAGAGCGGGTCGGTCGGGGCATAGCGCACGAACCGCGCGGAGAGGGTGTCGTTGAAGAAGCTGACCACGCTGCCAGCGCCGGTCGCGCGCGAGTTCATGGGCTCGGGCGAGATCGTGCCGGCGAAGTCGCCCTCGACAAACACGAAGGTCTGGAAGCCCATCGGCCGGCACATGCCGTCGTAGCTCGTGGTGGCGTCAACCAGCTTGACGCCCCAGCCGGCTCGGTACGGGTTGAAGAGGTCCCATCCGTCATCCACCAGGGCCTGGTCTTCGGGCGTTTCGGCCCAGCGGGCTCGTTCCAGGCAGCCAGGATTGACGAGCCCCTCGGTCGGCGGCGCGGGCGGGATGGCCATGCCGGGCTGGTTCCAGTTGGCGAGCGGCCGGTCGAGCCACTCGCCCTCGGGCTGCGCGGCGGCCGCACCCGCGAAGAGGGCAAGTCCGAGCGCCAGGGGCACGAGGGGTCGGCGGAGCAGAGAGAGGGATGGCATGAGCGTCTTCTCCTGGTTGTTCGGTCGCGGGCTGCTACCGAACAGGTGGGGCAGCGCTGTAGCGCACCACACTCTTGAAGTGTACCCCCCGGCGTTCCCTGGTGGCGAAGGTGCCGAGCTAGCGCCCGTCACTCCTGCCGTCGAGGCTGTCGGGGTGGTACGGCAGGTCGACCACGATGGTGTTGGGACGGAAGAAGAGGTGCAGCTTCAGGCGGAGGGCCGACTGGTTGTGCAGCAACCACTCCCAGAAGTGGCGTGGCACGAACTCAGAAAGGATCACGGTGATCGGCTGCTTCGGCCCCTGCTGCTCTATGGCGTCGATGTACGCAAGCAGCGGCGGGATGAGCGCGCGGTAGGGTGACTCGACGATCACCAGTTGCACCTCGCCGCCCCAACGCTCCCAGCGCCGCTTCATCTGCTCGGCCTGGTCGCGGTCATCGGTGACATGTACCGCCACCACGTCGGGCGAGATCGACTGGGCGAAGGCCAGGGCCTCCAGGGCTGCCCGGTCGAGCCGGCTCACCGGTACGACCACATGGGGGGGCTCCCGCCGCGGCAGGGGCGTATCGGGCAGATCGAGCGTCAGCGCGTCCTCGACCTCGTTGTAGTGGCGCTGGATGGCCCACATCATCGCGATCAAGATAGGGATGAGGATCAAGACCATCCAGGCGCCGAGCGCGAGCTTGGCCACGCCCACCACCAGCGCCACAACGCCGGTGGCAACGGCGCCCACGCCGTTGAAGACGGCCCGCCACTGCCAGCCCGGCTCCTGCTGGCGCAGCCGCCACCAGTGCCGCACCATGCCCGTCTGGCTGAGCGTGAAGGCGACGAAGACGCCGACGGTGTACAGCGGGATCAGGTTGGTGACGCTCCCCTGGAAGGCGACGATCAGCACCGCGGCCACTACGGCCAGGACGATGATGCCGGTGCTGAAGGCCAGCCGGTCGCCCCGATACTGGAACTGGCGCGGCAGATAGCGATCCCGGCCCAGGATGCTCGCCAGTCGAGGGAAGTCGGCGAAGGCGGTGTTGGCAGCCAGCACCAGGATCAGGGCGGTCGAGACCTGGACCAGGTAGTGGTAGGGTGTGCCTGCGCCCACGAGGGTCCGGGCGAGCTGGCTGACCACGGTCTCCTCTTCCGAGGGATCGGGCAGGAGGCCCAGTTGGCCCGCCAGGACGCTCATACCCAGGAAGATAACGCCAAAGCACGCGCCCATGAGAATCAGGACGATTCGGGCGTTGCGCGGCTCGGGTGGTTTGAACGCGGGCACTCCGTTGGACACCGCTTCGGTGCCGGTCAGGGCCACCGAGCCCGAGGCGAACGCGCGCAGGATGAGCAGCAAGCCCAACCCCTCGGCGCCCTGGGCCTGGCTCCATTCGGCCGGCGCCTCATAGGGTGGCAGGGTGCCGGTGGCGAGGCGGAAGAGGCCGAAGGCCAGCAGGCCGAAGATCGCCACCAGGTAGACGTAGGTGGGGGCGGCGAAGATGGTGGCGCTCTCGCGGATGCCGCGCAGATTGCCCAGGCACAGCAGCACCACGAAGGCCACGCCCAGCGCCACACGGTAGTCAAACAGCTCGGGAGCGATCGAAGTGAGCGCCGCGACCCCGGCGGCGATCGAGACCGAGACCGTGAGGATGTAGTCGGTCAGCAGTGCCCCCGCGGCGGTGAGGCCCGGGAGCGGCCCCAGGTTATCGCTGGCCACGATGTACGAGCCACCGCCGCTCGGGTACGCCCGGATGGTCTGCTGATAGCTGGTGACGACGATCGCCAGGACGGCGATGATCACCAGGGTGATCGGCAAGGTCAGGGCCAGCGCGCCCGTGCCGGCTACCACCAGGACGCGCATGATCTCCTCGGTGGCGTACGCCGACGACGAGATGTTGTCCGAGGCGAAAACGGCAAGCCCTTTGCCGACGCCCACCCGCTCGTGCAGTTCTCGCTCGGTGGGGATTCTCGGTCCGATCAGGAGGCGCCGCAGCAGCTCAACCGCCTGCCCGAGGCGGCCCCTGGGCGCGAGGACTCGCTCGGTAGCCACCAGGTGGCCGGGGGCCTGGCGCCTGAACTCGCGGGCGAACGGGCGCACAATCCGGACGTACCGAGTGCCCGGTAGCTTGCCACGCACCACCTGTCGGTGCTCCAGGTCCGGCGCGGGCCGCTGGCCCGCCTCGCCACGCTCCGAACCCTGGCCAGGTCCCACCCTGCCGACCGGGTCCTGGCTGCTCGTGCGGTGGTTGCGATCTCGCTCGCTCATCAGCGCACGAGCCTTATCGCACGCTCACGGCGAAGGTGTTGGCGAGGAAGAGCTCGATCCAGGGCAATCCAGGTGACGCTCGTCTGTCGTCTCACCGCCTGCTTCCCCCGGCGGTTCGCGCTGGCTCAGCCGGATGGTGAGCGCCGAGCCTTCAAGATGCGCCGTGGCGCACAGGCCGTACTCCTCGGCCATCCGCTCGCTCAAGTCCAGCGCGGACCGGGCGAAGTCGGGGGTGTCGTCCAGGGGGATAGTCAGCGAGAGCCCGCCGATGACCTGTGGCGAAGCATGCCGCAGGGCCTCGCAGCACACCCGTAGCTCCTCGACCCACCAGGGGGTCTTCGTCTGCCCTTGCACCGCCGCATCTCCCTTGCCGCGCTGGCCGCCGTGGCCTCATGGCCTGGCCTTCACCTGGGATTGTCGCCCCAGGCGGCTCAACACGGTGTCAACGCGGGGTGCCGGTCTGCTCAACGTTTTCTCAACATCTGGGCAGAGGGCCTTGTTACCCCTTATCTGTAGGAGCGCGTGGGGGTATCCGAGCCGCGACCGTGAGGTCCTTCGACGGGCTCAGGATGAGCGGAGCCCGGGGTCCGCTCATCCTGAGCCTGTCGAAGGGCCTGAG
>JACQUR010000217.1 GCA_016210245.1 Chloroflexota bacterium | reverse complement strand
CGCGTCAAGGTGGGCGCCAACGTGCCGGTGTATGTGCTGGAGTACCTGCTGGGCAAGTACTGCGCGACCGACGACCCCGCCGCGGTCGAGGCCGGGCTGCGGGTGGTGAACCAGACGCTGACCGAGCACTTCGTCCGCCCCGACGAGGCCAACAAGGCGTTGTTCCGCCTGAAGGATCGCGGCCGCGCCACCTACATCGACAAGGTGCGCGTGCGCGCGCTGGAGGACAAGGACTGGGCGGAGATGGCCAATCTCGGGCATCGCTACCTGCACATCCAGGGCTCCGTTGTCCGCCAGTACCCCCGGTTGCTGGAGGGCGGCGTCTGGGCGCAGGTGGAGCTGGAGTACCAGCCGGACGAAGAGACGGATGGCCGGAGTCGGCCCTACTTCATCACCGAGCTGCGCCCCATTCAGCTCGGCAGCTTCGACCTGGAGGAGTACCGCCAGGGCCGGGCCGCCTTCACCACCGACGAGTGGATCGACCTGCTGGTCCGTTCCGTGGGCCTGGAGCCGAGCTACTACCCGCGCCGCCTCAAGCTGCTGCTGCTCAGCCGGCTCGTCCCGATGGCGGAGCGCAACTACAACCTGGTCGAGCTGGGGCCGCGCGGAACGGGCAAGTCGTTCGTCTACCGCGAGCTGACCCCCTACGCGATCCTGGTGAGCGGCGGCAAGACCACGGTGGCCAACCTCTTCTACAACATGGCCACCAACAAGATGGGCCTGGTGGGCCTGTGGGACGTGGTCGCGTTCGACGAGGTAGCCGGGCTCGAGTTCCAGGACAAGACGGGCGTGCAGATCATGAAGGACTACCTGGAGTCCGGCTCCTTCTCGCGCGGGCGCGAGGAGCTGATCGCCGAGGCGTCGATGGTCTTCCTGGGCAACATCAACCAGCCGCTGGAGCTGCTACTGAAGACCAGCCACCTCTTCGCGCCCCTGCCGGAGGCGATGCGCGACGACATGGCGTTCATCGACCGCTTCCACGCCTACCTGCCCGGCTGGGAGGCGCCCAAGATGGAGACGCGCTTCCTGACCGACCACTACGGCTTCGTGGTGGACTACCTGGCCGAGGCGCTGCGCGAGCTGCGGCGGCACAACTTCACCGACGCGATCGACGGCCGCTTCGCGCTGGGCCCTCACCTGAACGCACGCGACGCGCGGGCGGTCCGCAAGACCGTGGCCGGCCTGGTCAAGCTGCTGCACCCCGACCGACGGGTGCGCGCCGACGAGCTGCGCGAGTACCTGGAGCTGGCCCTGGAGTGCCGGCGCCGGGTGAAAGAGCAACTCAAGAAGATGGGCTCCTTCGAGTACTACCAGACCAGCTTCTCCTACACCGAGACCGAGACCATGCAGGAGCGCTTCGTGGGCGTACCGGAACACGGGGGGCGCGACCTCATCTCACCCGATCCGCTCCCGCCGGGCTCGGTCTACACGGCGACGCTCACCAACAGCGACAAGGTGGCGCTCAACCGCATCGAGGTCAGCCGCATGCCCGGAAGCGGCAGGCTGCGGGTGACCGGCAACGTCGACCGCGCCATGAAGGAGTCGATCACCACCGCGTTCGACTACCTGCGCAGCCGGCGGCGCGAGCTGGCGATCGAGAAGGACCTGGACAGCTACGACTTCCACGTCCAGGTGGTGGATCTCATGGCCGGCAAGGAGGGCAGCGAGGCCGGGGTGGCCTTCTTCGTGGCGCTGTACTCGTTGCTCAAAGAACGTCCGGTGCAGGCCGGGCTGATCGTGCTGGGGGAGATGACCATTCAGGGCCACATCCTCCCGGTGCGCTCGCTCCAGGAGCCGCTGCGGGTGGCGATGGACAACGGGGCGCGCAAGGCGCTGGTGCCGGTGGAGAGTCGGCGGAGCTTCTTCGACGTGCCTGGCGACATCGCCGAGCGGGTGGACCCCATTTTCTACTCGGAGCCCCTGGGGGCAGCGCACAAGGCGCTGGCGTAGAGGGGGCTCATTGGGGGCAAGCTCGCCCCGCTCATCCTTCGACAGGCTCAGGATGAGCGGGGGACTTCACCCGGCTCTGAATGAGCGGGGGACTTCACCCGGCTCTGAATGAGCGGGGGACTTCACCCGGCTCTGAATGAGCGGGGGACTTCACCCGGCTCTGAATGAGCGGGGGCCGAGGGCCTCCCGCTCGCCGAGAAGGTGGTCCGGGGCATCCTGTACCTGGAGGGCGCGGGCCAGGCGGAGCAGGACTTGAGGACGCTGAAGTACCGGGTGAAGGAGTGAGTCGAGTGTCCGCTCGGGGCTGGCTATGTGGCCTGCGACGCGGATGGCAGCATCCGACGAGCGAGATAGTCGGTCAGTGGCTCGGCATCTTTCCGGCTGATGAACCAATCGAGCACTTGAATGTACCGGCCCTCCTTGTCGCCCTGGACCTGGAACTCCTTCAGACCATAGCGGTGGGCGAAGTAGTTGAGGCAGAGACGTGAAACTCTCCCGTTTCCATCAACGAACGGGTGGATCGCGACAACCTTGGCGTGATACCACCCACCCACCTTTACGGCGTCTCTCAGCTCCAGGTTCATCGCTTGGACAGCCTCGTCTAGTTGGACTTGCAGCCTCGAGATGTAGCCGTCAAGCTCACTCATGTCGCCGAGCACCCGCTCGTACGGTGAACCGGAGTGAACACCGTTCGGGCCGAACTCGACGTTGACGGGGAGGTCGGGACCACGGAGGCGTCCAGCCTCTTGAGGGAAAACGGCTCCGAAAACCACGTGATGGAGCCAGCAAACAAGCCTGGTGCTCATCCACATGGTCTGCGCCTGTTCCCTGAGCGCCTCCTGAGCCTTCAAGAGGCCTTCGAAGATCAGCCTCTTGACGCCAGGCTCATTGATCCGATCGTTCCAGATGGTCGCCTCCGACACTTCAACTGGATCGCGGCGACGGACTCAGGGAGAGAACCTCACGGGCGGCTCGCTCAGCACCTTCTCCAGGGACTCCAGCGCTTCCTCCCATGTGATGTCCTGCCCCTCGAAGGCCATACTGACCATAGCCTCTTTCAGGAACTGTCTTCGGAAAGCCTCGTCCGTGCGCAGTCTTTCTCGGACCGAGGGACCAGGCTGTTCCATCTGCGAGACGCTGGCCACCGGCTGTGCAGGCTCCTCCAGGTTGGCTGCGGCAGCCTCCACTGCCTCTAGCGCAAGATGGGAAACGGTGAACCTGAGGTACGTTACGCCAGCTATCATCGACCTATGAGTACCCTCATTGGCCTCAGGAGCATCCACGAGCACGTCGAGGGCACCGGGAAACTGCTCGAAGTGCTTCTGATGCGGACGCCGTGGATGTAACCGCCATATTGTGGTGCCTCCGAGCATCACCTGCGTGCCAGAAGCGTTCGTAGAGGCCAACGACACAATGAGGCTTGGGCGACGGCGAGCCCCATTGGCCCACCAGTAGGCGCCGTGCAGATGGGGCTCCAGGTTCCCGAAGTTCGGTGGCAGGCCGGCTCTCGAACCGGGCGCCATAGTCTGAGCATCTGAGGTCGCTTGTTGCGAGAAGGTTGGCATGCCGCTGCTACCCCTCCTCCTGCCGACGCTTCATCAGTTCCTCATAGATTTCGCGCAACGCGGGTTGCTTCTCAATCCAGCGGACGCTCCTGACGATGTGGTCCAGATAACTATCTGGCGACATCACCCACCTGGCCTGGACCCTGGCGTGCATTTCCTCAGGGGGAGGGCCACTGCTCCCAGAGGGCAGAGGGTGTTCCACGACCGTACCGTAGAGCACAACCTCGCCACCGGTGAAGTGAGACACGATGTGGTTCGTATAGGTCATGCGAGGCAGGTCGGTGGTATCAATCCGCACCCGCACGGCGAGGACGCCAGGCACCTTAGCCCCGCCTGGCTGCTCTTGGGCCGGCTTCTCCTCTGCCATCGATCAAGCGTTCCCCAGTGCGAAATATGCCCTCCGGGTGCATGCGAGTGTAGATGAAGGGCCAGGGCCATGTCTAGAGCCCCTTGCTCCCTCTGCTGCTGCAACTTGAGTGCCCGTGTGACGGTTGGAAGGCGCTTCTACAGAGCCCAACGGCCACCGCCGTGCCATTGTTACGGCGCCCTTGCTCACGCTAATGCGACGTCACACCGCGATTTCCACGACCCGGTCTGTGCCAGTCTCCTTCACTCGCTCGACGTCCACCGAGAGGCAGCCCTCGACGGCCTGGTAGAGGTTCTGGAGCAGCTCCTCGAAGGTCTCGCCTTGGGTGGCGCAGCCAGGGATGGCGGGGACCTCAGCCCAGTACCCGCCTTCCTCGGCCTCGTGGATCACCACTTTGAGCTTCATGGCCTCTCTCCTTCTACATGATACATCGACATCGACTGTGGTCCCCGATACGGTATCTCCGGTAGATTACGCCGGATTCGCTGGAAAACTCGTGGGCTCAGCGGGCGAGCAGCACCTCCAGTTCGTCGGCCCAGGCGTCGGGGGCATGGGGCCGGGGGCCGAGGCCGCACTGGACGGCCACCAGGGCGAAGCCGGCCTCAAGCCCGGCCGTCGAGCCTCACCACGCCCGGCACCCGCTCCAGTTCCCCGGTCCGAACCGTCTTGGCCAAGGCCGCAGCCTGCTGCACCCAGCCCTGCACCGTGGTGCGCGCCAGCGGCTGCCCATGGTCCAGGGCCAGTACTGCCCGACTGTCCTGCAAGGAGAGACACAGCCCGGCCAACTGCCGCGCCCGTGCCTGGACGTCCCCCCAGCACCGTTCGTAGGCGGACGCCTGTCTACCGGCCCCCGGGAATTCCAGCAAAAGACCGTAAACTACCCGTCATCTACCCTGGTTGACGCGCTCTCCTGGCGCCTCTAGAATCGCCGGAAGCGAATTGGTAGGAACCGATCGCTGATCGCTGATAGCTGACAGCAAAGGAGGGAGCGCCATGGCGCGGGCCTGGGATGATGTGCTGACGGACCTGGATCGGGCGGTGTACCAGGGAGCGGGCTTCGGAGCGCGCGGTGGGGGTGGCCGGCGGCCGGCCCTGCTGGTGATCGACGTGACCTACGACTTCGTGGGCGACCAGCCAGAGCCCATTCTCGAGTCGATCAAGAAGTTCCCGAGTAGCTGCGGCGAGGCTGGGTGGCGCGGCATGGCCGCCATTCGCGAGCTGCAGGAGCTCTGCCGCGAGCTGCAGGTGCCCATCTTCTACACCAGGAACCTGAACGAGCGATCCGCCCTGACGCGGGGGAGCTGGGGCTGGAAAAAGGACAAGGCCGTCGAGCAGCGCATGATGGGCAAATGGGATGGCAACCAGATCCCGGACCTGGTCGCGCCGCGCGAGGGCGAGGTGGTGATTCAGAAGACCAAGCCCAGCGCCTTCTTCAGCACTCCGCTGGCCAGCTACCTGGTCGGCCTGCGGGTGGACACGGTGCTGGTCACTGGCTGCACTACCAGCGGCTGCATCCGGGCCAGCGTCATCGACGCCTTCTCCAACAACTTCCGCACCATCATTGTGGAGGACGGGGTCTGGGACCGGGCCGAAACCCCGCACAAGATCAACCTGTTCGACATGCAGTCGAAGTACGGGGACGTGGTACCCCTGGAGGAGGCCAAACGGTACCTGCATAGCCTGCAGCCGGCGCTGGCGGCTGAGCTACCTGCCCGCTAGTCCCGGCCACGATGGCGAGGTGTGCTGGCGGCGTCGGCGTCTTCTTCCGTGCCGGGCGGCACCGGGGCAAAGAAGGCGAAGTAGATCGCCAGGCCGAACATGAATAAGATGACCAGCCACGTGACGGTGATCGGGATGATGGCCGAAGGACTGATCTCGTTCATGCGTTCCTCCATACCCGCCGAGGGGCAGCCGCGCGGTAGTGTAGCAAGAAGGGCGCTGCCAGCGCATGCTTCGTTCGGGGCGAGCTTTGCGCTCGGCCTCGCTGCGCTCGCCGTCGTGGCTGTGGCGGCCGCCAGCAAAGCGCCTGAGTTCGCGCTCCCGTTGGGGCCGAACCAGGGCGTCTACACATACGTGGGCGAGGCCATCCTCGACGGCCAGGCGCCGTACCGCGACGTGTGGGAGAACAGGCTGCCGGGCGTGTACCTGGTCCACGCGGCTCTGCTGAGCCTGCTGCGGCAGCCCTGGGCCACGTGCCAGGTGAATGGGCTGGCCTACCGGTGCGGCCACCTCGTGCTGCAATCCTTCGACCTCGTCTACTCGGTGCTGCTCGCCACGGCCGTCTTCGGCGCGGCCAGGCTGTTGCGACTTCCATCTCTCGCGGGGTTGGCCGCGGCCCTGCTGTGCGCAGTCTTCGCCAATCAGGCGCTCGTAAGCGACGGCGGGGCCACCCCTCAGAAGCTCATGCTCCTGCCCGCGACGCTCAGCTTCTGCGCTTTCCTGGCCTACCGGGCGAGCGGCCGGCGCGGATGGCTGGTCCTGGCAGGCATGCTGGGCGGCCTGGCCTTGTGCTTCAACCAGTCCGGCGTGATGGTGGTGTTCGCGCTCGCGGTGGCGCGGCTGCTGGACGCCCGGGTGTGGCGGTCCAGGAGCCGCGCGGCCAGCTATGCTGGCGAGATGGTGGCGCTGGCCGGCGGCACTGTCGTGCCGCTTCTTGGAGCGGGGCTCTACCTGGCCTCGATCGGCGCGCTGCCGGATTTCTTCAGCCAGGCGGTGCTGTTCAACCTGCGTTCCGCGAGTGCCGCATCCAACCGCCTGGCCTGGAACTTCGCTGCCAGCCTGTGGCGCAACTTCAACCAGGCGGCGGGCTTGCTCTGGCTGTATGCCGCGTTGGGCGCTTTCCTGTTGTTGTCCGGACGCTCGACAGCCTGGCGGCGCTTCCCGCTGCTGGCCTGGGCCGGGTTCGACTGCTTGTCTTTGTTCCTGGGTGGGAGCAACTTTGAGGACCGTTCCTACGTTCAGCTCGTGCCCAGCTTCTCCCTGCTTGGCGCCGCCGGCCTCGAGGCGCTGGTGCGCTCCGACCGACAGGGGGCGGGGATGCGTGGACTCCTCCGCGACCCCATGGCCGCCTGGCTGCTGGCAGCGTCGCTCGGCGTCCTGGTGCTGTCCACGCCGTTCCAGGCTCAGGTGGTGGCCCAGACATGGAACGATCGTCTCGCCCGTGGGCTTGCCCTCACGGCGGACGAGCTCGTCGCCGCAATGGCGCCTTCGGGCCAGGGGAGGCTGTTCATCTGGGGCTACGCGGCCGACGTCTACGTGCTCTCGGGCGCACGGGCGCCGACCAGGTACATCCATCCCACACCAGTGAGCCAGCGCTACGCGATCGACCCGACCTTCCGCGAGCGCCGCGCGCGTCTGCTGGAGGACCTGCGCCAGCACCCGCCCGAGTTGATTGGCATCTCGCCCTCCACCGTCGAGCAGGACCCTGATGGCTCGAGGTTCCTGAGTATCTCCACGTTTCCGGAGCTGCAAGCGTTCGTGAGAGAGCACTATGTCGAGCAGGACGCCGGGGACGCGCCGGGATGGCGTCTGTACCGGCTGGCGCTGCCGGCCGCAAGCACCGCGGGGTGATGGAGGAAGGGTATCTGCTCAATAACTCGGGGGAGGAGGGGTGCGATGCAGAGTCCTGCGCGGGCGAAGCTGCTACACTGACTCACACTTTTCACGAGGAGGAGCGGAGCATGGCGAGCGTCGACGAGATCGCCGAGGACATCTTTCGTATCAACCTGGCCCCGCCAGGGCGGCCGGTGACTTTCAGCCTGTTTGCCATCCAGGCCGACGAGCCGGCCCTGGTCGAAACCAGTTTCGGGCGGTCCTTCGACGAGGTGCGCGAGGCGGTGGCCCGGGTTCTCGACCCGAGAACCATCCGCCATATCCTGGTGCCGCACTTCGAGGCGGACGAGTGTGGAGCGATGAACCACTTCCTGGAGCTGGCCCCCAACGCGGTCGTGCTGGGCAGCCCGCGCGGGGCCAGTAGCTCCCTGGCCGACTTCGCCCTCCGCCCGCCCCGCGCGGTGCAGGACGGCGAACTGCTCGACCTGGGGGGCAAGCGGCTGCGGGTGCTGCTCACGCCCTACGTCCACCAGTGGGACGCGCTCCTGGCCTATGAGGAGACGACCGGTACCCTCTTCTCCTCGGACCTGTTCATGCAGCCCGGCCAGGGCCCGGCCAGCACCGAGGCTGACCTGACCGAGACGATGGTTGCCTACTACCGCCAGAGCGGGATCTGGCCATCCATGCCCCATCTGCACGCCGCCCTCGACCAGATCGAGCCGCTGCCCGTGCAGTGCATCGCCTGCCACCACGGCTCCACCATCGCCGGCCCGGTGGTGCGCCGCTACTTCCAGGCCATTCGGGAGCATGACGTGACCGCGTTCGCGCAGCGGTAACGGGCGAGCCGCCGGGGTCCTTTTGGCAGGAACTATGGGCTATCGCCACTACTCGAAAGCCCACGCGCGGGCAGCGCCTATCGCCGGCAGTGCGCTGCCCTGGGCTGACCACCTCATCCTGGAGGCAGCGACCGGGGCCCGAGAGCTATCCCCGGACGAGCTGCAGCAGGTGCTGGAGCACGTGGCGCAGGCGGGGTTCGACCCGGCACCGAACGTCCCGGCTGTTGGGCTGGCAGGAGTTGTCTGGGAGGGGCGCGCTCTGAAAGGGCGCGATAGGATCACGAATGCGGAGCGGCACTACCTCAGGCACGTGAACCTCGGGCACGAGTGGCCGGCCGGCACGAGCCTCAAGGCGTATCTGGCCAGCATCCAAGCGGTCATCACAGACGGTCGGAGTGGCGTTGCAACCAGCCGCTATCAAGGGCAGTGGCAGCTCACCGTCGTGCGCCGGTCCCAGGACTTGAGGGGACCGGACGGGTTCGAGTGGATTCTGGTAGACTATCGAGTAGTGATCGGCTACTGGGTGACAGCCTACCAGCCGCGCGATGGGCTACGTGTCCTGCATAGCCCAGGCCGTGGGGATGTGCGATGGCTACGAAGACCGACGTGAGCAGCCGGATCGAGCGGAGTTTGATTGCCACCCTCGCCGAGGTGGAGGATCTGCCTGCGCTTGCGACGGAGTGGGATACCCTCGCTGAAGGAGTACGCGCAAGCCTGAGCCTTGAGTGGGATCATCTCATGGCCGACTACCTGACCGAGTTGGACGAGTACTTCCGTGCGGGACAGATGACGTCCGATCAGCCGACTCGCTACCGCGCGCTGCTCTGCAAGCTTAAGGCAGCCCTGCCGATCATCGAGCAACTGAATCTGTACCGCCCGCCAGTGGCGCTCGATGGTGCTGGCTAGCGTGGTCCTTCACTCGATCCCCAGGTACGCCTTCTGGACCATCTCGTTCTGCTGAAGATTGGCGGCGGTGTCGTGCAGCACGATGGTCCCGGTCTCCAACACGTAGCCGCGGCGGGCTACGTTGAGGGCCATCAGCGCGTTCTGCTCGACCAGCAGGATGGTCGTGCCCTGCTGGTTGATCTCCACGATGGTCCTGAAGATCAGCTCCACCAGCATGGGCGCCAGGCCCATGGACGGCTCGTCCAGCAGGAGCACCCGCGGGCGGGCCATGAGCGCCCGCCCGATGGCCAGCATCTGCTGCTCGCCGCCCGAGAGGGTACCGCCCAGTTGGTTGGTGCGCTCCTTCAGGCGCGGAAACAGGGTGAGCACCCGCTCCATGTCGGCCTTGATCGAGCCGTCCCGCCGGGCGAAGGCGCCCATCTCCAGGTTCTCCTGCACGGTCATCCTGGGGAAGATGCGCCGCCCCTCGGGCGCCTGGCCGATGCCCAGGCCGACGATCTCGTGGGGCGGCATCTGGTCGATGCGCCGCCCGGCCAGGGTGATCGTCCCCCGCCGCGGGTGCAGCAGGCCGGAGATGCTCTTGAGGGTGGTGGTCTTGCCCGCCCCGTTGGCGCCGATCAGGGTGACGATCTCGCCTTCCTCGACGTGGAGCGAGATGCCTTTGAGGGCGTGAATGTGGCCGTAGTAGGTGTGCAGGTCGGTGGCTTCGAGGAGCGCCATCAGGTCGTCGCCGCCCTTCCCAGGTAGGCCTCGATCACCTTCGGGTTGCGCTGGACCTCCGCCGGCGTCCCATCCGCGATCTTGACCCCGTAGTCCAGCACCGAGACGCGGTCCGAGATGCCCATGACCACCTTCATGTCGTGCTCGACCAGCAGGATGGTCAGCCCCAGTTCGGTGCGCATGCGGCCGATCAGCCGCATCAGGCTCACCTTCTCGGTCGGGTTCATGCCGGCCGTCGGCTCGTCCAGCAGCAGCAGCTTCGGCTGGCTGGCCAGCGCGCGCGCGATCTCCAGCCGCCGCTGCTCGCCGTAGGCCAGGTTCTTGGCCCAGGTGTGCTCGCGCTGCTGCAGGCGCACGAAGCGCAGCAGGTGCCTCGCCCGCTCGGCAGCCTCGCGCTCTTCCTTGACCACGCCCGGCGGGCGGAGCATCGCCCCGATCACCCCGGCCTTGAGCCGGGTGTGCATGCCCACCAGCACGTTGTCCAGCGCGCTCATATTGCCAAACAGGCGGATGTTCTGGAAGGTGCGGGCGATGCCACGCCTGGTGACCTCGTGAGGCGGCAGTCTGGTGATGGACCGGCCCTGGAAGACGACCTCGCCCGAGGTCGGCTGGTAGAGGCCGGCCACGATGTTGAAGAAGGTGGTTTTGCCGGCTCCGTTGGGGCCGATCAAGCTGACGATGGCCTGCTCGGGCACCTCGAAGTCCACCTCGTTGACCGCCACCAGGCCGCCGAAGGTCTTGGTCACCCGGCGCGCTTCCAATACGGCGCCCATCACTGCGCGCCTCCGGCCGGGCGTTGCTGCAGCTCGGCCGCGGCCCCCTCGGCCGGCTCGGCCTCCGTGGGCTCCTCTGCCTCGTGGAACTCGGCCTTGCGCTCGGCGCTTGGGAACAGCCCCTCCGGGCGGAGGAGCATCAGCAGCACCAGCGCCAGGCCGAAGATCATGAACTTGGAACCGGAGAGGTCGACCCATTTCAGGAAGTCGCTGGCGATCGGGGTGTTGAGTGCCGTGCCCAGGTTGTGCAGCCAGCCGGTCACGCGGTCGGCGAAGACGCGGTCGAAGAGGCCGAAGACGAGTCCGCCCACCAGCACGCCATAGACGTTGCCCATGCCGCCCAGGATGATCATCGACAGGACGATGATGGAGATGCTGAAGTCGAACTGGAAGGGATCGATGAGCTGGAGCATGGCGGCGAAGATCGAGCCGGCGAAGCCAGAGAAGGAGGCGCCCATGGCGAAGGCCAGCAGCTTGGTCCGCAGCAGGTCGATGCCCATGCTGGCCGCGGCGATCTCGTCCTCGCGCATGGCCATCCAGGCGCGCCCCAGGCGGCTGTGGCGCAGGCGGACGATGAGGAACACCGACAGGGCCATGGTCAGGGCGATCAGGTAGTACCAGGCCTCCTGGTCGGAGGCGAGCAGCTCCACCTGCCCGAACTGCAGGCTGCCGTCTATGAGCTGGGGGATCGGGCCGTGGGGGCGCCCGATCGGATTCATGCCCTTGGAGCCGTGGGTGATCGTCTCCAGGTTCAGGAACACGCGCGGCACGATCTCGCCAAAGGCCAGGGTCACGATGGCCAGGTAGTCGCCCCGCAGCCGCAGCGTGGGCGCGCCCAGGATCACGCCAAACAGGGCGGCGACGAGGAAGCTGAGGGGCATGGCCACCCAGAAGTCGGTCCTGAAGGGCAGCGGGCTCTGGGGCGAGGTGAGGAAGGCGGCGGTGTAGCCGCCGATGGCGAAGAAGGCGGCGTAGCCGAGGTCCAGCAGGCCGGCGTAGCCGACCACGATGTTCAGCCCCAGGGCGAGCATCACCAGGATGAGGGTGGAGTTGAGCGAGCCCAGGAAGTGCTCGCCCAGCCACGGCCCGAGCACCTGGCGATCGAGCATTGGGTAGACCAGCGCCACGGCGAGGAAGACGCCAAACCAGGCGCGCTTGGGCTGCGCACGCGCCTCCCGGAGCAGGGTCTGGAGCACGCCGAAGGGGCTCGCGCCAGGCGGGGTGAAGCGCACGGGGTGCTCGGCCATCAGGCCCGCTCTGCCTGCTTCTCGCCCAGCAGGCCGGTCGGGCGGAAGACCAGGATCAGGATGAGCACGGCGAAGACCACCGCCTGGGTCCAGCGCGGATCGAAGAAGAAGTCGCTGAAGGCGGCCAGCAGACCGATGACGAAGCCGCCCAGGGCCGCGCCGGTGACGTTGCCGATGCCGCCCATGACCGCGGCCGTGAAAGCGTACAGCCCATTGCGGAAGCCCTGGAAGAACCAGGCGATGTTGTTGTACAGGCCGAAGGCCAGGCCGGCCGCGCCGGCCAGCGCGCCGCCCAGCAGGAAGGTGAGGGCGATGGTCAGGTTGATGTCGATGCCCATGATCTGCGCCGCCTCGCGGTCCTGGGCGGTGGCCCGCATCGCCTTGCCCAGCCGGGTGCGCTGGACGAAGAGCTGGAGCCCGACGATGAGCGGCACGGTGATGAGGATGACCAGTAGGTCCTTGAGGGTGAAGGTGACCGTGGTGTTCAGGCCGAGCACGCCGGCCAGCAGGTTCACGTTGGGCAGCAGGTCGGGGAAGTTGACCGGCGAGGCGCCCTTCCAGTGCAGGCCCACGTTCACCAGGATGAAGGAGACGCCGATGGCGGTGATGAGCGGGGCGAGGCGGGGGGCGTTGCGCAGGCGGCGATAGGCGAAGCGCTCGATCGCTACATTGAGCAGCCCGCAGAAGACCATCGCCAGGATGAGAGTCCCGAGCACGAGGGCCATCAGCAGCGGGGTGGGCATCAGCCACGCCCCACGCAGGCCCATGAGCGAGGGCACCCAGGTGACCATGGTCAGCGAGAGCATGGTGCCCAGCATGAACACGTCGCCGTGGGCGAAGTTGATCAACTCGACGATACCGTAGACCAGGGTATAGCCCAAGGCCACCAGGGCGATGATGGCCCCGTTGGTAATGCCGATGAGCAGGACCTGGATGAGGAGCTCGGGCGTTACCTGCATGGCGTGCTCGGAGGACCTCCGCTTCTCGGCCAATCTTCGGCTAATCTATAACATAGAGCAGCAGCCCGGAGATAGAGCAGGTTCCGGTCCCTTGGCCTGCGGTGCCGCTCCTCCAAAAGGAGGCAGGCGCGCTTTGGCGCGCCTGCCTCCTTCCAGAAACCAGTTGCCTGTGGGGTGCCTACTTCGGCGCCTCCAGGACCTTCACGAACTCGAACTTGCCGTTCTTGACGGTGTTGCCGCTGCCCGTGGTCAGGGTGGTGTCACCGGTCTCGGTGAAGCTCCAGGTGCCCAGCACGCCGTCGAAGTTCTTGACCTTCGAGAGCGCCTCCACCACGCAGGCGCGGTCCTTCTTGCCGCAGTCCTGGATAGCCTTGAGGCCGACCCGAGCCGCCTCGTAGCCGTAGGCGGTGTAGGCCTCCAGGTCCTGCTTGTACTTGTCCTTGTACTTCTTCACGAAGTCGGCGCCCTTGCCCTTGAGCTGGTCCGGGGGGACTCCACCGAAGGTGATGTAGCTGCCCTCGGCAGCCGGGCCGGCGGCCTCGATGAAGGCGTTCTCCATGATCCCGTCGGGGCCCATGAGCTTGAGGTCGGGCACGGCGGCCTTCAGGTCCTGCCAGAGCTTGCCGGCGTTGTTCTGGGTGATGCCGCCGAAGTAGACCAGGTCCGCGCCGCTGGTCTTGATCTTCTGAGCCAGGGCCCGGTAATCACTGGCCTTGGCGTCGATGCCATCCGGCCCGCCGACGACGTCCAGGTTGAGCTTCTTGGCCGCAAGCTGGAACGCCACGGCGATGCCGTGGCCGTACAGCTCGGTGTCGTCCAGGATGTACACCTTCTTGGCGCCCAGGTCCTTCGCCCAGGAAGCGCCCATCGGGCCCTGGAGGTCATCGGCCGGGATGACGCGATAGTAGTTGCGGGTCTTGTTGGGATAGTAGACGTCCGGCTCATTGGCCTCCACCCCCTCGACCTTCTTGGTCAGACCGGGGTAGGTGTTGGCGGGCGAGATCATGCCCAGCGGGCCAGCGCGGTTCAGGATCGGGATCGAAACCTTGGCCGCGCCCGAGTTGAAGGTGCCCAGGTACAGCAGCACGTTCTGGTCGGCAGCCGCCTTGTTGGCGTTCTCTGCCTCCTTGGCCGCATCCCACGAGCCCTTGGCCGCCGTGGCGTCGTCCATGTCGTCATACGCGATGGTGGCATCGCCGACCTTGTTGTTGCTCTCCTCGAGGGCCATCTTCATCGCGTTGACCATCGTGTCGGTCTGGCCCTTCGAGCTGCCCGTGCGCGGCAGGCTGGAGACGATCTTGACTGTGCCCGACAGCCCCGCGGCCTTAGCCGCTGGCGTCGCCCCCGGCTTCTCGGTTGCCTGAGCCGCTGGCGTCGCCCCCGGCTTCTCGGTCGGCTTGGCCGCGGCCGGTTGTGTCGCCGACGGCGCCTGGGTGGCCGCGGGTTTGGCTGGGGGCGCAGTGGGGCTGGGCGGTGCGGCCGGCGCGCAGGCGATGGCCAGCAGCGTAGACGCTGTGGCCAGGCCGACCAGCAGCCTCAGGGTGATCGCTCGCGTCATTGCGTGCTCCCTCCTCTGGAATGTCTCACGTGTTCTGAACACGACGTGTCGCTGAATGAAGTCCAGGACTGAGGGCTGAGTGCTGAGGACTGAGCGTTCACTCAGTCCTGGGCCGCCCAGTGCCACACATCGCCAGGTCCGATGCTCAGCCTGCGCAGGGCAGTGCAAGTCAGGGGGGCGAGCCCGTGGCTGTACGGGTGCGCAGAACTCGACAGAGGTGTGCCGGGCGACGTGCCGGGCAAGAGCCCGGCACGTGTACGCCCTGGCGGATGACATTATCGGCCGATCCCTCCTGTGGAGCGCCGCGGCGAGGGCGCCGGTGGTGGGATACTCGGGTACTTCAAGAAAAGCCGCCGGCTGCGCATCGCTCGGGTCGCGCGAGTAAGGCAGCGCGCCGCGGAGCAGGATGGCACAGTCACCGGCGGTGGTACCTCTGACCGACTAGCATGTGAAGAATGTCACATCCTCTTTAACGAGTATAGGTAGGGAGCCGGGCTTTGTCAACGGAAGGTGAACGGCGGCCCATCGTCCTCTAGGGGGGAACAGGCTGCCGCCCTGAAGGGCGGCAGCCTGTTCCCCCTGCTCGAGCGGGGTAGCCCAAAAGTCCCACTTGACGTTCCGAAGCGCCGGGCTGATAATCGCGCATCCTGGAACGCTCTCGGCAGGCAGATGCCGGCGGGCCGGCGGTCGACCATTTTCGACAGGAGCGCACGGATGAGGCACAGGACGATGAGGCACAGGACAAGGGCATCGTTGGCGACAGCGCTGATCGCAGTCGCCTTGCTGGGCGGCGGGGCGCTGCCCACGTTCGCGCAGACCGCCCCGCCAGCGCGGGACATCCGCTTCGGAATCGCTGAGGGGCACAAGAGCCCGCTCTCCAAGCAGGTCAACATTGGCTGGGAGCGGCTCACCTTCGGCTGGTCGGCCATCCAGCCCGGCGGGCCGAACGACTGGCGAGCGGACTTCGCCTTCACGCCCCAGATGCTGCAGAACGAGCTGGCCTCGGGCGTGCAGGTGGTCGGCCTGCTGCAGTTCACTCCGCCCTGGGCGCAGGCCAACCCAGCCGATGGGCAGCGCTCGGTCCCCAGGAACCTGAACCTGCCGTGGGACCACCAGGACAACTACTGGGGCCAGTTCACGCGCCGCATGGCCAAGCACTACGCCGGGCGGATCAACCAGTGGGTGGTGTGGAACGAGCCGGAGATCCGGAACGAGGATCCCGGCGGCGGCTCGTCCTGGACGTGGGGCGGCGGGCCGGCCGAGTACTACCAACTGCTGAAGGTGGCCTACCGCAACATCAAGGCCGGCAACCCCAACGCCACGGTCACCTTTGCCGGCACCTCGTACTGGCTGGACCAGAACGCCGGGCGCCAGCAGTTCTTCCGGCGCGTCCTGGACGTGGCGGCCGGGGACCCGGAAGCGGCGGCCAACGGCTTCTTCTTCGACGTCGCCAGCTTCAATATCTACCGCGCCCCGGACGACCTCTACCGCATCTACTTCGAGATGAAGGACACCATGCGGACCTACGGCCTCGACAAGCCGCTCTGGATCACGGAGACGAACGCGATGCCGTATGACCCGTCCGTTCCGTGCGCGGACCGCTACCACCCGACGAAGAACCCGTCCAACGTCCCGCTCGACGTGCAGGCCGACTACACCATCCAGGGACTCGCGCTCTCCCTGGCCGCCGGCTGGGATCGGGTGGAGTGGTACCAGATGGTCGATAGCAACACCTGTAACGAGTCGGCCATCTGGGGCCTGGCGCGCGACGACGGCACGCTCCGCCCGGCCTTCCAGGCGTTCAAGACGGCGGTCAACTACTTTGCCGGCTTCAATCGGATCGCCTTCAAGCCGCTCGGCCGCTGGGACGAGCGCTGGGCTCCGTGGCCGCGGAGCAAGCAGTCGTACTACCCGAACTGGCAGGTCTACCAGGTGGTGATGGATCGGGGCTCACAGCGCGTGACGGTGCTGTGGAACTCGGACGCGAGCCCGCTCCGGGTGCGGATTCCCTCTGTGGGCACCTCGGCCAGGCTGGTGAACAAGGCCGGCCAGGAGACCCCACTCACCCCGGTCGCCAACTGGCTCGTGGTCGACCTCAAGCCCGCCAGCGCGCGCGGGCCGTTCGATCCCGATGGGTACTTCTACATTGGCGGCGAGCCGCTGATCATCGTCCAGGAGGGCGTGCCAGCCGACAGCCCGATCATCGAGCCGCGCCTGGGCGATCCTGGCTCGGCCACGCCGGATTTCCGCATCGAGGTCTCGCCCGCGGCCCTGGTGGCCGCTCCTGGCGGCGCGGTCACGTTCAGCGTTCGCACCCAGGGGCTCGAGGGCTTTGCCGAGCCAGTGAGCTTGCGGCTCGCGTCGTACTCCACCCAGCGCTTCCCGGACCCGGTCGACACGCCGCCGCAGACGATCACCCCCCTCTTCCCCGAGAACGTCGCGCTCGGGGAGTCGAGCAGCATCACCATTCAGACCCAACCCGACGTCGAGCCGGGCATCCACTACTTCAGCATCGAAGCCTCTGGCGGAGGGATCGCCAAGACCTTCGACGTGGTGGTCCAGATCGAGGGCTAGAGCGAGTTGACAGTTGACAGTCCACAGTCGACAGTCGACAGGGCACGAGCGGACTGTCGACTGTCGACTGTCAACTGTCAACTCAGCACAGTGAGGCAGGACAGGACATGAGAGACACCAGGCAGCGCCTGCTCGGGCTCCTCGTGGTTATCGGTGTGCTCCTGCTCGCGTCGGCGCCAGGGGCGTCAGCGCAGACGGCTCCCTACTGCCGGAGCGGGCAGACACCCCAGTTCGTCTTCGGGTTCAAGGCGCTGTCCGATAACCTGGGCGAGCGGATGGGCCAGCCGCTCGAGTGCGAGCACAGCGAGGCGACCACCGGGGACACCCATCAGCGAACGACCCGCGGCCTGGCCTTCTACCGCAAGGCCACCAACACCCCGACCTTCACCAACGGCTTCGAGCACTGGGCGCTGGATGCGATCGGCCTGCTCTACTGGACCGGCGACAGCATCGATCCCCCGGCCTCCGGGGCTGCCTCCCCGACCCCGCCCGGGGCCCAGGCGGCCGATCCAGACCACCCGATCCTGGCGTTCTACTACACCTGGTACGACCCCAGCAGCTTCGGCTCGCGCACGGCGTTCCAGCCAGCCGTAGACCGGTACAACTCGGACGATCCGGCGCTGATCGAGCAGCACGTTCGCCAGGCCCGCGCGGCTGGCATCGATGGCTTCGTCGTCGCCTGGGACGGCGCCGGGGGCCGGACCGACCGCAACTTTCAGAAGGTGTTGAATGCTGGCGCTAAGTACGGCTTGCGGGCGACGATCTACTTCGAGACCCACAACTTCACCCCCTTTGGTCCCGGCGATGTAGCGGATCAGCTCAGGAAGTTCTACGCTGCGTACGTTGACAAGAACCTCCCGAACCTCGTGCGCTACCAGGGCAAGCCGGTGATCTTCCTGTGGGCCACCCGGCTGTTGTCCCTGGACACCTGGGCCTCGATCCGGACCCAGGTGGATCCGGAGCAGCGGGCGGTCTGGATTGCCGAGGGGGACGTGTTCTCCCAGTTGCAGGGCGATACCTTCCAGGGCATCCACCCCTACTCGATCGCCTGGTCGGCCACTCCGGCCCGCACCCTGGCGAGCTACGGCACCAGGGCGCACGCCTATCCAGACAAGCTCTGGGTGCCCACGGCCATGCCCGGTTACGATGACACGCGCGATCCCTACAAGCTGCAGCGCGGCGAAGCCGTCTTCGCCCGCGACCGGGGCAATGGGGCCTTCCTGACCGACAGCTTCCAGGGTGCGGTGGCGAGCAATCCGGATTGGGCGATCCTGCTCACCAGCTTCAACGAGTGGTACGAGGGCCATCAACTCGAACCGGCGCGCGAGTACGGCAATCTCTACCTGGATCTGCTCGGCCAACTGGTCAACAACTACCGCTCGGGCGGGTGAGTAGCAAGGCAGTATTTTCGCACCGCAGGAGGGGCGAAGCATTCGCCGCCGAGGCCATCACGAGGCGCCGGTCGGAAGCGGCGAATGCTTCGCCCCTCCTGCGTCTGGACATCGCCCTCTTTGTGACCGATCCCGCACGCCATCCTCCGGCATAGGACGCTTGCAAGGCGGTGCGCTCATGGCTACAATAGGGGCAACTTGGATGGAGGAGTTCTGCACATGCCCAGGCTTGAGAAGCTATCCCAGGCTGAGGTGGAGAGGTTGAAGAGACGCAAGACCCGGACGCAGGACTTGAGCCAATACTTCTCCTACCTGAGTACCCTTAAGGCGGGTGACTGGGGGCGTGTGACTTTGGAGCCAGACGAAAGCCAGCGCGCGATCAAGCGCCGCTTGACTACCGCGAGCAAGCAGCGGGGCGTGGACATCAAGTACCGGTATGGGAAGGGCGAGCAAGGCCAGATAATCTTTGAGGTGAGGTAGGCCCTCTTCCACGCCTCCCAGCCGTCAGTAGTCAGTGGTCAGTGGTCAGTGGTCAGTGGGCAGTGGCCAGTAGTCAGTGGGCAGTGGCCAGTAGTCGGTGGCCAGCCGCGAGTCGTTAGCCGTCGGTGGTCGGCCGTCAGCCGACAGCGCTTCCCGCGATGTGCGTGGAGTTGAGGCGAGCCAGTAGCCACTGGCCACTGGCTACTGACCACTGACCACTGACCACTGACCGCTGACGGCTGACCACTGACCGCTGACGGCTGACCACTGAGGGCGAGACTCCCCTTGACCGGTTCATATATAATACGTAGGCCATGGCAACTGAGACTGACTCCACGTTCCCAGACCTGACGCCGCTGCTCCCGCACGCGGTCGCCTATACGACGAAACAGGACTTCGTGGCCTCGCTGCTCCGTGAGGCTATTGTGAGCGGCAAGATCCCGCCCGGCCGGCGCTTGCGACAAGAGGAGATCTCGCGCCAGCTCGGCCTGAGCTGGACGCCGGTGCGGGAGGCCTTCCGCCAGCTCGAGGTCGAGGGGTGGTTGGTGATCGAGCGGCACCGCGGGGCGATCGTCTCGCCCCTGTCGCTCGCGGACTTCGAGGATATCTACCTGCTCCGTCTGGCCAACGAGCCGGTCGCCGCTCGACTGAGCGCCGAGCGGGTGGATGGCGAGACGCTGGCGGCGATGGAGCGGCTGTACGAGCAGATGAGGCAGCTCGACCTCACGCGGACGGCCGACTGGCTCACCTTCCTCCAGCTCGAGCGGGAGTTCCTCGCCACCCAGTACCGCGCAGCCGGCCGCCCACGGCTGTACGACCTGGTGATGGGCTTGCGGGACGCGGCTGAGCGCTACTTGCGCGCCTCGTTCGCCATCACCGACGAGCCCTCGCAGCACCATCTGACCCACACGGAGCTGATTGTGGCCTGTCGCGAGCGAAACGGCGCCGCCGCGGCGGCGACGATGCAGCGAGCGCTGGAGCGTGTGCTGGCCAGGATGAGCCCGCTGCTCGCCGGCGTGCTCAGCGGCTCTGGGCGGGGCGAGTAGGCGTCTCCGCGGTCCCTCCCCCCTCACCCCAGCCCTCTCCCAAGGGGAGAGGGAGCCGGCTCCCCGTCGGGGGCCAGCGGTGGGGGCGAGTACCAGCTCCCCCTCGCCCCAGCCCTCTCCCAAGGGGAGAGGGAGCCGGCTCCCGGTCGGGGGCCAGCGGTGGGGGCGAGTACCAGCTCCCCCTCACCCCAGCCCTCTCCCAAGGGGAGAGG
>JACQUR010000223.1 GCA_016210245.1 Chloroflexota bacterium | reverse complement strand
GGCCGGTGATGCCTCGGGCGCCCTCGCCGGCCAGCATCAGGACCACCCGTGCGACCTCGTCCGGCTCGATCGGGCGGTGCTGCGGGCTCAGCCGCGCCAGCGCGTCCGGCGCCTCGTCCACGCTGCGTCCGCTCTGCTGGGCGATGGTCTGGGCCGCGCCGCGCGCCAGCCCCGTGGCGGCGAAGCTGGGGCACACGGCGTTCACGGTGATGCCCTGCTGCGCCACCTCCAGCGCCAGCGCGCGGACGAGGCCCAGCAGCCCGTGCTTGGCGGCGCAGTAGCCGGCGCTGTAAGGATAGCCGATTTTGCTGGCGGTGGAGGCGATGGCAATGATCCGCCCCCAGCGCCGCTCCAGCATGTGGGGGAGCGCCGCGCGGGCGGCGTAGAAGACGCCGCTCAGGTTGGTCGCCAGCAACCGCTCCCACAGCGCCTCGTCCATCTGCTGCACCGGCACGCTGGCCGCCATGCCCGCGTTGCACACCAGGATGTCCAGCGCCCCCAGCCACTCCACCGTTGCCGCCACGGCGGCACGCACCTGCTCGGGCCTGGTGACGTCGCACCCCAGCGCCCTGGCCCGGTGGCCCTGCCCCCGCAGCGCTGAGGCCACGGCCTCCACCTCGTCACCGCTCCGCGCCGCCACCACCACCGCCGCGCCGGCCCGTGCCAGCGTCTCGGCGATCGCCCGGCCGATGCCCCGCCCCCCGCCGGTGACCAGCGCGCTCCGGCCGCTCAGCGCCTCCTGGGCCTGGAGCGAGACGGACGGGCTGGCCCCCGTCCCGGGCGCCAGACGGTAGCCCACCCCGCGCACGGTTTCGATGTAGCGCGGCAGCTCGGCCGAGTCGGCCAGCTTCTGGCGCAGCTCGGCCACGTGCAGGTCGACCGAGCGCTCCGACGGGAGGCGGTCGTCGAACACGTGGACCCGGGCGAGCAGCTCGTCGCGGCTGAAGGTGCGCTGCGGGGACTCCAGCAGCGCCCGCAGCAGGCGAAACTCCAGCGGGGTGAGCGGCAGCGGCTGGCCCTGCAGCATGGCCTGGTGGCCCTCCAGGTCCAGCTCCAGGTCGCGATGGCGCAAGAGGGCGGAGCCGGGCTCCCGCGCGGGCGCGCGGCGCAGCAGCGCGCGCGCCCGCGCGGCCAGTTCCAGGGGGTGGAGTGGCCGGGCCAGCTCGTCATCGGCACCGCTGGCCAGCGCGGCCAGGCGCGTCTCCACCGCGGCGTCCTCCACCAGCACCAGGATGGGTGGCCCGCCGGCCTCGGCCAGGCGCTGGCACGCCTGCCAGTCTTCCGGGCGCCGGCCCTCAACCTGAAGCACCAGCAGGTCCGGGCGCAGGGTCTGCAGGCGCCGCAGGGCCTGGGCCAGGTCGTGGCAGGGGGTCACCCACAGGCCATCCTCCTCCAGCGCCTGCTGCGCCTGGCCCGGCCTGCCGCTCAAGCAGAGCAACACCACCGAGCACGCGACCGGCGCGTCAACCACCGGGCCGCTCGCGGAGCTGGAGCAGCAGGCGAGCGGGCTCGCCCGGCAGACGTACCACCGCCTCCTCCACCACCAGCGGCACGCCGGCCGGACAGACGACCAGCTCGGTGCGCTGGGGCGCACCGCCGGCCAGGGCCGCCAGGCCGGGACAGCGCGCCGGGCCCGGCGCGCCCGCCTGGCAGCGCAGCAGGGCGGCGCAGCTCAGGTGGTCGACCACGGCCTCGGCTGGGGTACCCACCAGCGCCGCCGCGGCGCGGTTCAGCAGCTTCACGCACCGCTGCTCGTCCAGGACCAGCACCGGGTCGGGCAGAGCTTCGAACGCCGCCTCCGCCAGCGGCGGCGATGGCTGGTCGCCTGGCATCGCCAGCCGGTAGCCGAAGCCCCGGACCGAGAGCAGCAGGCGCGGGCGGCAGGGATCGTCGCCCAGCTTGCGGCGGAGCGCCCGCACGTGCCCATCGACCGATCGCGCCAGCGGCAGGGCGCCCGCGTGGGCGCGCGCTCGAACCACCAGTTGCTCGCGCGGGATGACCCGCCCTTGCGCCTCGATCAGCGCGGCCAGCAGGGCGTACTCGGAGCGCGTCAACCGGACGGCTTGCCCGCCCACCCGGGCCCCGCCCAGGGCGGGGTCGAGCGCGATCGCGCCGAAGGTCGGCGCGGGCGCGCCCTCCCTGGCGGCGCGCTGGAGGACGAAGCGGGCGCGCGTCGCCACCTCCTCCGGTCCGCTGTCGGCCGCCACACAGTCGTCGGCCCCCAGCATCAGCGCCAGCCGCTTGAGCGCCGCATCCGACCGTGGGGCGAGCAGCATCACCGGCACCTGGAAGCGGCGCAACTGGCGGTAGACCTGCCAGCCATCTTCCGGCGCCAGCCGGGGATTCAGGATCACCAGGCAGGGGTGGCGCGTCGCCAATGCCGCCTCGGCCTCGGCGGCGCTGCGCGCCCACAGGGTCTGCAGCCCTTCGCGCAGCAGCGCGCGCTCCAGGGCCTGCCTGGCGGACGGGTCGCGCTCCACCAGCAGCACGCTGCCGTAGGCGGCATGGACCAGCCGATCCGCCTGGCGCACCAGCAAGGGGGCAGCGGCCTCGTTCCAGGTCATGGCTCCTCCCGAGTATGAGTGCTGAGTGCTGAGTCCTGAGTCCTGAGTGATGACCTCACTCAGGACTCAGCGTCTGTCGGTTCCAGCCCAAGTGCGCTGCGATAGTAGGTCTGAGTGAGGACCTCACTCAGGACTCAGCACTCAGCACTCAGCACTCAGCGTTCCAGTCGTCGCACCAGGAAGCGCAGCATCCGCGCGTGCTTCTGGCTCTCCAGGGCCATCGCCTCCAGCAGCAGAGCGAACAGGCCATCATCGAGTTGCCGCTGCTGCCGCGCGAGCTGCCGCAGCCGTCGCGCCCCCACCTGCTGCGCCTCCAGGCGAGCCCGGGTGGCGGCGAGCCACTCGGCCGCCGCGGGCTCGCCGGGCGCGGGCGGCGCGGGGAGCGTGCGGGGCGAAGTGGCCCACTCCAGCGCGCCCCGCAGGCCGGCGGCCATCCGCTCCAGCAGGCGCTGGTCGCGGGCCTCGTCCTCCAGCACCAACTGCAGCACCAGCCTGGCCGCGGGGTCGCTGGCCGCCTCGGCCAGGTGTCGATCGGCAGCCAGGGCCTCAGCCACCGTAGCCGCCTGAGCCTCGAAGGCGGCCAGCAGGCGCTCGACGGGCGCATTGTCCGCCCGGAGCTCGGGCCAGGGCGCCGCGGCCAGGCCGAACCGCCGCCTCTGGCGGGCTTTCGTGGCCACCGGCCTGCCGTTCCTGGCCATCGTCGACCTCCTGGGCACCGCGAGCCGCTACGGCACGGAGCCGCCGCCTGCTTACCTGGTGCGACCACCTTGAGCCTACGGGAGTAGTGTTAGGGTTTGTTGTGGATTCGCCAGGCTTTTGGTGCGAATCACGGGCCGCGGCGCGTCCGGGCGAGGGGCACGGGCGAGCCGCCCGTGCCACCGGGTGCCAGTACACTGTGACTCCTGATTGGTGAGGAGGTATCCGAGCCGCGACCGTGAGGTCCTTCGACGGGCTCAGGATGAGCGGACCCCGGGTCTGCGCTCCCTCACGGTCGCGGCTCGGATACCTCCTCTGCTGCCGCCGGGCTCCCGGGCCCGGGCAAGTGTGCAGGGGAGGTGGCGGCCATGCCACCCCCCATGGGGTAGGTGTGCGCCCCACCCGTACGGGTGGGGCGCACACCGCCTACTCCTCTACCTTGATCACCGTGATCATCCCGCCCGGCTCCACGCCGTTGTTGGTGACGTGGGACAGCAGGTGGCAGTGGAACACCCAGGTGCCGGGGTTCTCGGCCACGAACTCCAGGTCGTAGCGCTCCCCGGGCGCAATGTTGATGGTGTCCTTGGTCAAGGGCTCGCCGCGGACGAGGTAGCCGTCCGTGGCCACCACCTTGAAAGCGTGGCCGTGCAGGTGCATGGGGTGGGCGACCTGGCCCAGGTTGGCCAGGCGCAGGCGGACCCGCTCGCCCTTCTTCACCGTGATCGGCTCCGTCTGGGGGAAAGCCTTGCCGTTGATCAGGAAGTAGCCGGAGTGCTCGGACAGCACCTGGTAGACGTCGCGGTCGTAGTGGGTCGCCTCTCCCTTCGGCTCGACCACGAACAGCCCGTAGAGGCCCTTGGGCTCCTGGACGGCGCTGTTGAGGTGGGTGTGGTACAGGAAGATGCCGGCGGGCTGCGCAGTGAACTCGTAGCTGAAGGTGCCGCCCGGCGGGACTGCCTCCTGGGTCACGCCCGGTACGCCATCCATGGCGTTGGGCAGGGACGGGCCGTGGAAGTGGAGGACCGTTGCCTCAGGTAGCTCGTTGGTGAAGTTCACCCGCAGCTTGTCGCCCTCGGTCACGCGCAGCACCGGCCCGGGCACCTGGCCCTCGTAGGCGTAGGCGTCGACGAGCTGGCCGGGCAGCACTTCCCAGCGCACGTGCTGAGCCCGCAGGTCGAAGACCTTGACGTCGCCCTCCAGGCGAGGCGTCAGCACCTGGTTGCCCCGGCTGACGGCCGGCGCCAGGGCGGCGTGGGAGGCGTGCTCGCTCGAGGCCGGAGCAGCCGCCGGCGGCTGTTCGGCGCCCGCGCCGTCGGTCGGAGCGCCAACGGTGAGCGTGCCCTTCATGCCCGCTTCCTTGTGGCCGGGCAGCGAGCACTCGAACTCGTAGGTGCCGGCCCGCTCCAGGTTGAGGGTTTGCTGCGCGGCCTGGCCGGGCTGCACGACCAGGTGGACCCCCAGCGCGGCCACGTTCAGGTCGTGCTCGAGGTGGCCCGTGTTCTCCAGCACGAGCGTGACCGGGCGCCCGGCCGGAAGCTGGAACGTGGACCGATCGAACTTCCACTCGGCCACCCCTAATCGGACTTCCGTGGGCGGCGGCGCGCTGGCGTTCCTGGCCAGCGGCCCGGTCGCCGTGGACGGCGCGCACGCGCCCGCGAGCAGCGCCGCGCCGCCGAGCAGCGCCAGGCAGGGAGGGACAACGCGGGTGAGTCGGAGCATCGGGTACCTCCTGCGTGTGGGTGGAATAGCTCTTGAGGAAAACGGTCGCCTAAGTCACATTCAGGCTGAATCCAGCATGCCCGATGGGCGCCACCGTCACCACCCCCCACGGGGTAGTCTTGTCCCACGCCAGGGGACTGGACGCGCCCCACCCCTGGCGGGTAGTCTTTCCCCACCTGAACGGGTGGGCTGGCAGACTACCCCGCGGGGTGTGGCCCTGTTCGGCCATCGTTGCCCATGCTGCCCCTGGTTCGTCCAGGAAGGCGGCTGCCAGCCGTTCGGGACGCCTTGCTGCTCGAACCCTCGACGGGCGGCAGCACCACAGGAGGAGGCTCGATGTACAGCACCACCACCCCACCGCTGCCCGTGGAATGCCTGCGCTGGCGCTGCGACCCGGAGCAACTGGGCTTCGACTCGACGGACGCTGTTCCGCCCCTGGAAACCATGGTCGGCCAGGACCGAGGGGTGGGAGCGATCGAGTTTGGCCTGAGCCTGGAGGCGCCCGGCTACAACCTGTACGTGGCTGGCCCGACCGGGACGGGCCGCACGACCACCGTCCGGGCTCAGGTGGGGCGGGCTGCCGCCCAGCGCCCGGCTCCCCCGGACTGGTGCTACCTGCACAACTTCCGCGATCCCGCCCAGCCGCTGGCCGTCCTGCTCCCCACCGGGCGCGGCCCGGAGCTGGCCCGCGACCTGGAGCAACTCATCGGCGCCTGCCGACGTGAGATCCCCAGGGTCTTCGAGAGCGAGCCGTACGAGCATCAGCGCACGGCCATCGTCCAGCAGGTGCAGGACCGACGCGAGACCCTGTTGAGCGAGCTGCGCGGGCTGGCCGAGCAACTGGGCTTCACCCTGCAGTTCACCCAGGTGGGGATCGTGAGCCTGCCGCTGCGCGCGCCGGGCCAGCCGCTCAGTCCGGAGGCCCTGGAGCTGCTCCCCGAGGCGAAGAAGGCGGACCTGCGGGCCAGGGGCCAGCGCCTCCAGGTGCAGGTGGACGACGCGCTGGTCGCGGTGCGCCGCCTGGAGCGCGAGGCCCGCGACCGCGTGGAGGCGCTCGACCGCCAGGTTGCCCTGTACGCTGTCGGGCACGTGCTGGACGAGCTGCGGGCGAAGTACGCCCAGCAGCCGCGTATCCTGCAGCACCTCGACGCCGTGCAGGCCGACCTGGCCGAGCACCTGGACGAGTTCCGGCCCGCCGAGCCCACGCCGGGGACCCCGCCCGTGATCGTCCGCAGCCCCGCCTACGAGCGCTACCGGGCCAACGTGCTGGTCACCCACGCGCCCGAGGGCGGCGCCCCGGTGGTGTTCGAGCCGAACCCGAGCTACTACAACCTGTTGGGCCGCCTCGACTACCGCGCCGCGCCGGGCGCCGTGCAGACCGACTTCACGCTCATCAAGGCGGGCGCGCTCCACCGCGCCAACGGCGGCTTCCTGGTCCTGCAAGCCCGCGACCTGGTGCTCAGCCCCCTGACCTGGGAGGCGCTGAAGCGTTCGCTCCGCGACGGGGAAGTGCGGGTGGAGAACCTGGGCGAGCAGATGAGCGCCTTCCCCACCGCGGCCCTGAAGCCGGAGCCCGTCCCCCTGCGGGTCAAGGTCATCCTGATCGGCGACCTGGCCACCTGTATGGCGCTGTATCGGCTGGACGAGGACTTTCGCAAGCTGTTCAAGGTGAAGGCTGAGTTCAGCCCGACCATGGACCGCTCGCCCGCCTCCATCCAGGCCTACGCCGCGTTCGTCGGCAACCAGGTACGGACCCATGGCCTGCTGGCCTTCGACAAGGACGCCGTGGCCCGGGTGATCGAGTACGGCGCGCGCCTGGCCGAGCACCAGGGGCGGCTCGCCACCCGCTTCAACACCGTGGCCGAGCTGGTGGTGGAGGCGGATTACTGGGCGCGGCGGGCTGGTGCGGCGTGGGTGCGGGCCGAGGACGTGGAGCGCGCCGCCGCGGAGCAGGAGCAGCGGGCGAATCTGTTCGAGGAGGAGATGCAGCGGCTGATCGACGAAGGCACGATCGCCATCGACACCAGTTCGCAGGTAGTCGGCCAGGTCAACGGGCTAGCGGTGCTGGACCTGGGCGACTACGCCTTCGCGCGGCCATCGCGGATCACGGCCCGCGTGGGCATGGGTACCGATGGGGTGGTCAACATCGAGCGCGAGGTGGAGCTTTCGGGCCGCACGCACAGCAAAGGGGTGCTGATCCTGAGCGGGTACCTGCTGGGGATGTACGCCCAGGAGCGGCCGCTGAGCATCTCCGCGCGGCTGGCCTTCGAGCAGGTCTACAGCGAGGTCGACGGCGATAGCGCCTCCAGCGCCGAGCTGTACGCGCTGCTCTCCAGCCTGGCGGACGTGCCGCTCCGACAGAGCCTGGCCGTCACCGGCTCGGTCAACCAGCGCGGCGAGATCCAGGCGGTGGGCGGGGTGACGCGCAAGATCGAGGGCTACTTCGCCGTCTGCCAGGCCCAGGGGCTGACCGGCGAGCAGGGCGTCATCATCCCGGAGGCGAACGCGCGCCATCTCATGCTCCGCCAGGAGGTGGTGGATGCGGTGGCCCGGGGCCAGTTCCACGTCTGGGCTGTCCGCACGGTGGACCAGGGCCTCGAGCTGCTCTCCGGCCTGGCGGCTGGTGAGCGCCAGCCGGACGGCTCCTACCCCGACGGAACGGTCCACGACCTGGTCCAGCAGCGCCTGGCGACCCTGGCCACCCGCCTGGCCGAGTATGGCGACCGCCACCGGCCGGGCGCGCCAGCGGGTGGTGGGGCAGGCTGAGCCGAGTCGACAGTCGACAGTCGACAGTTCACAGTCTGCTGGTGCCCTGGCGGCTGTCGACTGTCGACTGTGGACTCATGCAGGGAGGTACATGTGGCGCCGCCTCACGCAGCGCTTTTCATCGAAGCGGTCCTCATGTTCTAATACCGTCATACCGTTATGTTCGACTTCCCGGTGTGGAGGAGCATCTGAATGGCAACCAGAGCAACGACGCTACTGGCTCCCATGGTGGGCATTGTTCTGCTGGCCGCGGCCTGTGCGGGCGGCAGCGGGGCCGCGTCGAAGACGCCGGCCGATCGGGGCAAGGCGCTCTTTGTCCAGACGTGTGCGGCCTGTCACGGCCCAGACGCCAAGGGCATGGTGGGCCTGGGCAAGGACCTGACCACGAGCGCCTTCGTCAAGGAGCAGAGCAACCCCCAGCTCGTCGACTTCATCAACAAAGGCCGCCCGGCCACCGATCCGGCCAACACCACGAAGGTGGACATGCTGCCGAAGGGGGGCAACCTGGCCCTCACCGACACCCAGCTCATGGACATCGTGCTCTACATGCGGACGCTGCAGCGCTAACGCTCGCGCTGCATGAAGATCCAGACATCGTTGCGCACGGGGCCCGTAGCGCGGGGGCTTGTCCCCCGCCCCGCGCCCCGTGGGCTGAGTGCCCACTGGCGGGGGACAAGCCCCCGCGCTACGGGCCTCCAGCACTCAACCCACGGGCGGGGGACAAGCCCCCACGCTACGGGCCTCCAGCGATGCTTCGATCCTTTTGCAGCGCTCAGTAATGAAAGTTTTCGGGCGAGAACTTTCATTGGCGCGAGGTCAATGTAAGCGAACTTTCATCAGGAGATGACCTCGACAGCCGCCCGCGCCCTCTCCCGGCGCCCTCGGCTTGCTACGCCGACCCCATCTGCGGCCGGACCAGCAGCAGCGGGAGGCTGCCCAGGCGCAGGACCGCGCCGGCTACGCTGCCCAGGAGCAGGCGGCTCAGGCCGGTCCGACCGTGCGTGGCCATGACCACCATGCTGGCGCTGTGCTCGCGGCTCGCCGCCACGATGGCCTCGGCTGGCGGCCCGACGCGCACCTCGAACTGCACCTGCAGGGCCGGGTGCTCCTTCGCCAGCCGGCCGGCTACCTCCTGCACGTAGTCCTGGGCCTCGGCCTTGAGGCTCTCCAGTTGCTGGTCGACGTAGGCAATCACCCGCCCCTCGGCCACGACCGCGTGCTCGGGCAGTTGCGCGGCGCGCACGAGCACCAGTTCCCCGCCACCCAGGCTGTCGGCCACACCCACAGCCACCGGCAGGGCGGCCAGGGCGAAGGTCGAGCCGTCCAGCGGGACGAGCAGCCGCGGGTGTCCGCCGAGCGGCGGAACCTCCTCCTGCCAGGCGCGGACCAGCAGCACCGGCACCTGGCTGCGGGCCAACACTCCCTGGGCCACGCTGCCGTAGACCCAGCGGTCGAGTCCCGAGCGACCGTGAGTGGCCATCACCACCAGGTCAGCCTCGCGCAGCCGGATCTCATCCAGGATCGCCCCGCTCGCCTCGCCGGCCGGGACGGCCGTCTCGGCCGCCAGGCCCCGCCTGGCCAACTCGGCCGCGACGCTGCCGAGGTAGGTTTCCGCCTCCTGTACCGCCCGCGCCTGCGACTTGCCCCAGTCGACATCGGGCGCATGGTCCGTCCAGGCGGCCTGCACGAGGAGCAGGCGCGCGCCGGTGGGCCGGGCAAGCGCCTCCGCGTAGGGGAGCGCTCGCGCGGCGAGGGGTGAGCCATCCAGTGGGACCAGGATCTTGCCGATCATCGCCCGTCCTCCTGTCAGGATTCAACCGCCAGCAGTCAGCCGCCAGTGGCCGGCTCGCAGTCGCAACCTCCTGCCAGGCGCTGCCGGCCCCCGGCTGCGAATCGAGTGCGGCTGGTTGACATCATAGCTGATTCCCGCGAAAACGCCCGCTCATCGAGCACGCCCGCGTCTCCGTCTCTCCTTCAGCACGAGTGGGATTCCAGCCACCATGAAACAGACCCGTTCGGCCTCGGCGGTCACCCGCTGGTTGGCCCGCCCGAGCAGGTCGCGGAACAGTCGCCCACTCGGGTAGGCCGGCACGATGCCCATGCCCACTTCATTGGAAACTACGATCAGCGGGCCGGGCAGGGCGAACAACGCCTCCAGCTCCCGGTTCAGCGCCGCCTCGACCTCCTGCCGGTCCGCCCCCGCCTCGTAGGGGCAGGCCCCTGTGCCTGCCCCGGCCCCCATGTC
>JACQUR010000222.1 GCA_016210245.1 Chloroflexota bacterium | reverse complement strand
TCTCAGTATCCGAGCCGCGACCGTGAGGGAGCGCGGCCTCCGGGTCCGCTCATCCTGAGCCCGTCGAAGGACCTGAGCCCGTCGAAGGACCTGAGCCCGTCGAAGGACCTCACGGTCGCGGCTCGCGGCTCGGATCGGGGCACGGTAGCGGCACGGCCTGCGAATCACCTTCCACCGCGACGACCAGACCCTCATGCAGATGGGCATCCCATTGAGCTGCTGGTGGCCGATCCACTGACCGGACGTCCCGCCCTGGTGCTGAACCAGAGCAGCATGCGCCTCAGCTCCAGACGGGGTCTGGTGGGCTGACTGTACAACCCGACTCAACGTTGCTGCGAAAGGAACCTCAGCATGCACAACAAGCGACTGCCCCCGAGGAACGCACGGGGCGAGTTCCGCAAGCGGAAGCACGCCAACCCGCACCGGCGGGTCCAGCGCCGTCGGCGACGGTAGACAGGAGGTTGACATGGCACGCACCGTATCCGCCTGGCAGCGGTTCGTGGGCGAGATGCAGCGGCAGCTCCCCCGCACGGCCACGCCCCAGGAACGCGCCCAGGCCATGCGCAAGGCGGCGGCCGAGTGGCGAGCGCGCAAGGCTGGCCACGCCGCCCAGAACCCGCTCGAGGCGCCCCGTCACAGCAAGCTCATCGCTGTGACCGCCGGCCTCGGGGCGCTGGGCTACCTGGCCTGGCGCCGCATCCGCCCGCCTGCGCCGCCCAGCCCGCAGCCGCAGCCCTAACGGCGCCATTGCTCTATGGCTGCGCTGGACGTCGTCCGCCTGCTCCAGACCATGCCCCAGGCCACCCGCCTGCTGGCCACGGTGCAGCGCGCCGCCCAGGGCGATCCCGAGGCCCTGGCCTACCTGCGCGGCGCGGGCTGGCAGGAGGCGCTGGACCTGGTCCGCCCGGGCGCCGGGCGGGCCGGGCGCCAGGTGCTCCAGGCTCTCCGTGAGCTGGCCAGCAGCAATGTGGTGGATGGGGAGTTCCGCGAAGTCGACCCGGGCCCCGCGCCCTGGGCGGGCTTCCTGCGCTGGCTGCAAGGGCGCACCTCCGGCGCCTTCGTCATCCTCGGGCCCCGCGGCCAGGGGAAGACCACGCTGGCGCTGCGGCTGGCCCAGGTGTGGGCGCGCGAGACGGGCTACCGCGTGGAGGGCCTGAACCTGTACGACTGCCCGGGCTTCGTGCAGCCGATCAACGAGCGCATCCTGGCCAGGCGGATGCAGGTGCTCAAGGCCGCCCTGCAGGGCGCGCTGGCCAACGATGAGCCGGGGGACGAAGACGAGGCGGTGGAGATCGCCGACCCCTCAGCAGCGTTGGCGCGCATGCAGGGGCGCATCCTGATCATCGACGAGGCCTCGCTGGTCATCGGCAGCTCGGGCATGGACCAGGGCCGTCGCCTGGTGCGCCAGGCCATGGCCCAGTGCCGCCACCTGCATTGGCTCAGTCTATTCATCGGCCAGTACGCACAGCAGCTCCCGCTAGATGTCCTGCTCACCGATGCCACCTTCGTGAAGCGGCCCGGCGGTGCCGAGGCCGCGCTCGACCGCCAGCACCCCTACGTCCAGGCGCTCTGGGAGCGGGCGGGCGAGAGCTTCAAGGGGATTCGCTCCAATCCCTGGTGGGCAGCGTATCCGCACCCGCAGGCCTGGACCTACGTGGATTGCCCGGATGCCGGGCATGGGCGGCCGTACCGCGGGCTGATGCCCTTCAGGGAGCCGGATGCTGAGTCTGGCGAGGTAGCCTGATGGCCAAGTCGCGGGCGCGGCCGGTCTACTTGTGGGGCAACCGTGCCGGGGAACTATCGCCTCCGTTGGTCACCTTACTGCCTCGCGTGCGAAGGCAACTGGGCATCGTACGGACCGGCCCAGGAGCCTATCGCGTGGTGCGCGACCCCTGGGGCAACCGCGTGCTGGTAGGCCTGGAGCGGGTCATGGAGCACATTGCCGGCAGCAATGACCCAACCCGCTGGCAATCTGTCCCTGGCATCATTGCGGCTATCAAGCACGCCGAGCATTTGCATTACAAAGTGGACACCCACGGCCGCGAAACCTACGCGGACGATGGGTCCCTGACGGTGCATCGCCACTGGGACCAGCGCGGCGAGACAGAGCCCTATCGGTTCTTCGTCTACACGCACCCCTTGAGTCCCACTACTCCCCTCGGCCAGGTGCCGCGCGAGTTGGAGTTCTCCTCGGTGGTGCCCGCGCGCCGATCCGGGAAGGTGCGAAGAGAAGAAACGCGGGCGGGAGCAGTGCTCCGCGCCCGCACAAATCCTGTGCCCGCATGGGCCGCCCGAGACGCCGTCGAGCAAAGTCCGGCTCGTCAACACCTCCCGGGGGCTCGGCCGGCTCTTCAGTCCAATGCTAGCACAGGCCAATCCGCCCAAGCAAGCCACTCGGGCAGCCTCTTCATGATCGCTTTCGGAGCACTGGTCGCGCTAGCCCGTCTTGCCCAGCGTCCGCAACAGGAGGTTGCCTGATGGCCCGCCAGTATCGCCGCCAGAAGCTGGCCAGGGAGCCGCGCCAGGTGCGCGGCTGGCGCACCGTCAAGGCCGGCAGCCACCGAGTCACGGTAGCTCTGCTGCACGGGGGCGGCACCCGCGCCACCTCGGTCCGCCACCCCAAGGGCGAGCCCCGCAAGAACGTGGACATCTTCACCGATGAGCTGGGCCGTCGCCACCCCATCAGGGACTCGTACGGCTACCGCGAGTGGCAGACCGGTTCGTCGAAGGGCCAGGCGCAGCGCGCCGCCCTGCGCCAGCAGCTCCGCGCCCGCCGCGGCCCGACCAGGTTCCGCAACCCGCAGCGCACACGCGCGCGGCGACGACGCACGAGTCCCAAAGGCTCCAGGAGGTGACATGTTCGGAGCACGCATCGAGCCCGAGGATGCGCCCCGCGCGAACGCGAATGGCATGCCATGCCATGTCGTGCCGCTACCGCCGCAGCGCCGCCGCCAACACTTCCCGGGCAGCCGGGGCGGCGAAGTCGGAGCCGGAGCCCTGGTGCTCGAGGATGGCGGCCACGGCCACCACGGGCTTGTCGGCCGGAGCGTAGCCGACGAACCAGGCGTGGGGCGTGCGGCCCGCGCCTACCTCGGCCGTGCCAGTCTTGCCCGCCACCTGCACGCCCACGAGGGCCGCCTTGCCGGCGTAGCCGCGCTCGACGCTCTCGACCATGAAGGCCTGGAGCCTGGCCGCGGTGGCGGGGCTCATCACCTGCTCCAGCGCGTCCTCCCCTGGCTCGTGCAGGCGTTGGACCGTCCCGTCTGGCCCGCGCGCCTCGGCCACCAGGTAGGGCGCGGGCAGCCGACCGCCGTTGGCGATGGCGGCCGCACTGAGGGCGGCCTGGAGCGGCGTCTCGGCCAACTGCCCCTGGCCGAAGGCGGTCTGGCCCAGCAGGTCCGCCGTCCACTCGGGCTGGGTCTTCAGGCGGCTGATGCTCACCGGCAGGTCGAAGGGCAGGGAGCGCCCGAAGCCGAAGCGCCCGGCGTACTCCTCCAGCCGGGCGGCGCTGGCGGCGATGCCGCGCGTCTTCCAGGGGTAGGGCTCGGGCGGCTCGTCGGTCAGCCAGCGGTTCATCGGTCCGGGAAAGCCCAGCGCCAGCCCGGCCAGGGCGAAGGTGCGGTTGGACGACCAGGCGAAGGCCTGCTGGAAGGTCAGGTTCGGCACGTGGGCGTTGTTGCGGCAGTCGACCTGGAGCAGGTCGATCGCCACCGGCTTCGAGCAGGCGAAGGGCTGGTCCAGGTCGACCAGGCCCAGGTCCACCGCCGCGGTGGCGGTCACGATCTTGAAGGTCGAGCCCGGGGTATAGGTGGCCTGGAGGGCGCGGTTGAAGAACGGGTCGCCCTCGGACCGCTGGAGAGCGCTCCAGTCCTGGTCCAGGGTGTTGGGGTCGAAGCCGGGCGCGCTGGCCAGGGCCAGCACCGCCCCGCTGCGCGGGTCCAGGGCCACGATCGCGCCGCGCCGCTCGCCCAGCGCCTCGGCTGCAACCGCCTGCACGCGGGCGTCGAGGGTCAGCACGAGATCCGAGCCCCGGCGCCGCTCGTGCAGCAGGCGGTCACGCACCCGGTCCACCAGGCTGGGCGCGCGCGCGCCGCTCAGGTAGTCGTCGAACCGCTGCTCCAGCCCGGCCGCGCCATAGCGCGGGGAGAAGTAGCCGGTCACGTGGACCGCGGCCGGGAGGGCGTAGACGCGCTTGCTCCCCTGCCCGGCGGGCGCATTGTCCACCAGCACCTTGCTCGTGCGGTCCAGGATGCGCCCGCGCTCGGTCCGGGCGGCCTCGGCCAGCAGGCGCGGGTTGTACGGCCCGTCCACCAGGCCTGGCGCGGCCGCGACCTGCCAGTAGCCCAGCGCGAGGGCGACAACGACGAACCCGGCCAGCAGGACGGTGCCCAGCCGGACGATAGCCTTATCCATGTCGGTCCACCGGCCGCTCGGCCGAGACCGCCAGCAGCAGGCCGAGCATCAGGAAGTTGACCAGCAGCGAGCTGCCGCCGTAGCTCACGAAAGGCAGGGTGATGCCGGTCAGCGGGATCAGGCGCAGTGTGCCGCCCAGGATGACCAGCGCCTGGAGGCTGATCGCGCTGGTCAGCCCAACGGCCAGCAGGGTGGAGAAGCTGCTGCGCCGGGTCAGGGCGATGGCCAGGCCGCGGTGCAGCCAGAGCATGTACAGGGCGACCGTGCCCAGCGAGCCGATGAGCCCCAGCTCCTCGCCGATGGCGGCGATGACGAAGTCGGTGTGGACGGCCGGGATGTAGCCGGGATAGCCATAGGTGAGGCCGCTGCCCAGCACGCCGCCGGAGGCGAACGCGACCAGCGCCTGGATGACCTGGTAGCCGCGGCCAGCCGCGTCCGACCAGGGGTCCAGCCACATCGCCACCCGCACGCGCACGTGGTCGAAGAGGCGCTCCATCAGCGCGCCGCCCAGCAGCAGGCCGCCCAGGCCGAGCGCCACGTAGGAGGCGCGCCCGCTGGCCACGTAGAGCAGCGCCAGGAAGAGGCAGAAGTAGAGCAGAGCGGCCCCCAGGTCGCGCTGGAGGATGACCACCCCGAGGCAAAGCGCGAGCATGACCAGCAGCGGCGCCAGGTAAGGCAGCGGGGGAGTGCGCAGCCGCCCCCAGCGCGGCCCGCCCCAGGCCAGCAGCTCGCGCTTGTCGTCCAGGTAGGAGGCGAAGAACAGCACCAGCAGCAGCTTGAGCGCCTCCGAGGGCTGAAAGAGCGCGTCGCCGAAGCCAAGCCACAGCCGCGCCCCGCTGCCGTTGGGGTCGACCCCGGCCACGAAGGTGAGGCCTACCAGCCCGAGCCCCGCCAGCGCCCAGGTGTACTGCCAGGGGTGCAGCCAGCGGATGGACGGGAGCAGGCTGAGCGCCAAGACCATCGCGCCCAGGGCGAGCGCCAGCCAGGCCAACTGCCGATCGGCCAGCGCGGGCACCAGCCGCTCGACCACCACCAGGCTGAGGGCGGTGAGGGCCGCACCGATGGGCAGCAGACCCTGGTCGGCGCTGGGATAGCGCCACGCGAGCCAGCCATGCGTGCCCAGGACCAGGCCCACGAAGACCAGCCAGCGGGTCCACAGGGCGGGGTCGGGCGCGCCGGTCCGCGCCAGGTCGATCGAGAGCCAGCCGAGCAGCAGCATGGCGCACGGGAAACCGAGCAGCAGCAGCTCGCGCCAGCGCCAGCCCCAGGAGGCTCGATCGCTCATGGGGACAGCTTCAGCCGTACGCTGCCGATGCCGATCACATCGCCGGCCTCGAGCGCGGCCTCGCCTCGAACGGACTGCTGGTTGACATAAGTACCATTGGTGCTCTGCAGGTCGCGGAGCCACCACCTCCCCTCGCGCCAGGTGAGCACCGCGTGGCGCGCGGAGGCGAAGGTATCCGCCAGGACGATCACGTTCTGCTCATCCCGGCCGAGGCTCGTGGTCGGGCGGAGGGGGAGCGTCTGGCCCCGGCGCAGGGGCGTGGGGCCGGGGTCGAGCACGACCAGCGTGCCGGCTCCTTCCGGCTCGGGCGGGGCCTCGACCTGGCGGACCAGGTCGCGCCGCAGCATGGCCACCAGGGCTACCAGGAACAGGTACAGCACGGCGACCATGGAGAGGCGGAGGAGCAGGACGAGCACGTCGACCGGCACGGGGCTCGCCTCTACGACCGAACCTGGAGTCGCACCACCAGCCCGCCGAGGGAGACCTCGTCGCCGGGCGCCAGGACGGCTTCGGTGATCCGCCGCCCGGCGATGAAGGTGCCGTTGGTGCTGGCCAGGTCGCTGAGCCGGTAACGGCCTGCCTCTTCGTGGAGCTGCACGTGATAGCGCGAGACGCGGCTATCCGAGAGCACGACGTCGTTGTCCAGCGCGCGGCCCACGCTGGTCACCGGCCGGACCAGCGGGTACTCCACCTCGCCCACCACCAGCACCCCGCGCGGGGCTGGCGCAGAGGGCACCACTGCGGAAACGCGCTGGGTGGAGTCGAGCGGCGGGCCGGTCTGGTCGGTCGGCAGCCCGGCCGCCGCGCCAACGTCCGCCATCTCGCCCTTCACCCGAACGCGACCCGGGCGGAGCCGCTCGTCGGCCACCAGACTCACCTGCCAGGCATCCACCGGGCGCGCGCCCAGCCGTGTGGCCTGGTCCTCCAGGTACGCCTCGAGCTGGCGCGCCAGGGCCAGGCGGAAGGAGGCGAAGCGCTGAAAGTCGTCCGGGTGCAGGTGGACCTCGAAGCAGTTGGCCACCTGCAGACCGCTGGGGCCGATCGCCTGGCTGGCCTCCATCGCCCGCGCGGCCGCCTTGGCGATCTCGACCGGCTGCAGAGGCGCGCGGAGCCAGCGCCGGAGCCGACCCTCCAGCTCGTCTCCAACATAGCGCTCCAGGCCCCGGGCGACCTCGATCGGGTGCAGAGATGGCCAGCGCGAGCGTGGGAGCCTCTCTCCCAACATAGCCTCCAGGATTCCGGACGAAGGAAGAAGGCAATCGCCGACAGGTCGGACGAGATTATAGGCTCCGCGGCGCCCCGGAAACCAAGAAGCGCATCTCCAACCTTCAACCTCCAACCCGGGGCAGCTCCAGCGGCTCGTCCTGGCGGTAGGGGATGCCCAGGCGGAGGGCGACCTCGGCTTTCTGCAGCTCGGCGCCCAGGTAGGCGGCGTGCTCGGGCAGCAGCACCAGTTTGGCGTGGACCACCGCCTTGGAGAGCCGCTCGGCGGAGGTGCCGCTGAAGCGGCGGCCGCTCTTGCCTGCGTCCTGGAGCCCGTGCTCGACCTGGATCTGGCCGTCGGCCAGGCGGATGTGGAAGATTCCCCGCGGATCCGCCTGCCAGGGGAGCAGGCGGGGCGCGTGCTCCGCCACCAGCTCCCGCAGCGGCGGCTCGGCGGCGCGGTAGAGGTGGGCGGACTGCGAGACCACCACCAGGGGGCCGCAGGGTGTGCCCAGCTCCTCCGCCAGGCGCCCCTGCACCAGGCGGAGGCCAAACACGTTCAGCGGCCAGGCGCGTCCCAGGTCGTGGCTGCGGAAGAACGCCGTCAGCGCCAGGCGCCCGCCGCGCAGCACCCCCGACAGGAGGCACAGGCGCGGCGGGGAGGCCGCCGCGGCATCCTGGCGTGGCTCCCAGACCACCGCCACCGCCCGTGTGGAGGCGGGGGCCTCGCCCAGGCGCCTGGCCAGGTCCGCCAACTGGTCCCCTGCGGCGCCCTGGCGCAGCCGCTGCCCGTAGCGCGAGCGCCCGGTCCACAGCTCGTCGGCGAAGCGCTCCACCTCGGCCCGCTCGAGGGGCAGCCAGGATGGGACGTGCAGGCGGTCCACGGGCTCGGACACGATGGCGACCAGGTCCAGCAGCGCCCGTAGTGGGCGCCCGCCCTCGTCCTGCCCCGGCTCACCGAAGGTGATCGCCAGCTCGAGGCTCTCCAGCCAGGCCCGGGCGATCAGCGTCTGGCGCACCAGGTAGCCCGCGCCCTCCGACGGCAGCGTCTCGACGTCCGGGACCTCCTCCGGGAAGAGGCGCGGCTCGCCCAGTGGGGGCAGGGGCGGCAGGGCCTGGAGGGTTGCGTCGATCTGCTCGGGGGCGCTCACGCCCCGCAGGTCGACCACCTGCACCCGCGCGCGCAGCGCCTCGACCGCCTCGGCCGGGACCCGGCGGTCGAACTGGACCTCGGTGCCGGCGATATGGTGGTCCTGGTCCAGCCCGCGCTGGAACAGCGCGACCAGCGCCGCGCCGCTGCCGCTCAGGTCGGTCCCGCACCCCACCAGGTAGCGCAGGCGCGGGTTGGCCAGCAGGTTGCGCGCCAGCAGCCCGAGGCCGCCCGAGGAGTAGAGGTTGCCCAGGGCAGCGTAGCGGCTCGCGTCGAGGCCACCCACCAGCCTCCGCCGATCCGTCCACAGGCAGCACACCCCGGCGCCGCTCTCCGGGTTGCCCAGGGTCAACTCGTCCGCTTCGTAGGTAGGCCAGGAAGGAGAAGTAGCCATCACTCTTGATTGTAGCGGCTCTGCTCCCCGGGTAGGGGAGGGGGCCGGACCTAACCCCCCGGCCCCCTTCCCTGCAAGGGAAGGGGGAGCCGATGCGGGAGGGGGGCCGGACCTAACCCCCTGGCCCCCTTCCCTGCGAGGGAAGGGGGAGCCGATGCGGGAG
>JACQUR010000023.1 GCA_016210245.1 Chloroflexota bacterium | reverse complement strand
GTTGTCTACGAAGCTGTGGTTCTGGGCGGGGTCCAGCACCTCCAGCAGCGCCGAGGAGGGGTCGCCCCGCCAATCCGCTCCCACCTTGTCGATCTCGTCCAGGATGAACACCGGGTCGCGCGCCTCGGCCCGCTTGTTGCCCTGGCTGATCCGCCCGGGCATGGCGCCGATGTACGTGCGGCGGTGCCCGCGGTTCTCCGCCTCGTCATGGATCCCGCCCAGGCTCATCCGCACGAACGTGCGTCCGAGCGCCCGAGCGATCGACTGCCCCAGGCTGGTCTTGCCAACGCCCGGCGGGCCGACGAAGCACAGGATCGGCTCGCGCGCCGCGGCCCCGGTCGGGGCCACGCGGCCGTTGGTCGCCGGCGCCGGCGCTGCCTGCTCCGCGCTGGCGCGCCGCGCCCGCGCCAGCCGCTCCTGGCGCAGCTTCCTGACCGCCAGGTACTCGAGAATGCGGTCCTTCACCTTCTCCAGGTCGTAGTGGTCCTCGTCCAGCACCTGCCGCGCCCGCCGCACGTCGATCTCGCCCCCGGTGAGGGTGTTCCAGGGCAGGCTCACCATCCAGTCCAGGTAGGTGCGGATGATCCCATGCTCCGGCGAGGCGGCCGGGATGCTCCCCAGGCGGCTCAGCTCCCGCTCCACTTCCCGCTGCGCCTCTTCCGGCAGGTGCGCCGCCTCCAGCCCGCGGCGCAGCTCCGCCAGCTCGGCGTCCTCTCCGCCTTCGCCCAGCTCGTGCTGGATCGACCGAAGCTGCTCCCGCAGGAAGTACTCGCGCTGGGCCTTCGACATGCGTTCCTGGGTTTCGGCGGTGATCTTCTGGCCCAGCTCGCGCACGGCCACCTCGTGCTGCAGCAAATCCAGCAGGCGCCGCAGCTTGGCGTCGACCGGGTCCAGCTCCAGCACCTCCTGGCGCACCTCACCGGGCAGCGGCGCAGCGGAGGCGACCAGGTAGACGACCTGGCGCGGATCGGCCAGACCAGCGGCGGCCATCGCCAGCTCGTCCGGCAGCTCGGCCACCAGCCCGACCAGCCGACGAAACAGGTCGACCACGGCCCGCTGCAGGGCCTCGGACTCCACTCCGGGCGTCACCTGGTCCGGGGCGGGCTGCACGCGGGCGACCAGGTAGGGCTCGGTGGCGGTGAAGTCGAGCAGCCGCACCCGCTCCAGCCCCTGGACCACCAGGCGCAGCGAGCCGTCGGGGGCGCGCAGGAGCTGGTGGATCATCCCAACCGTCGCCACGCGATGGACGTCCTGGGGCCCCGGCGCCTCGGACTCGTCCGTGCGCTGGGCGACCAGGGCCAGCAGCCGTTCGCCGCGCATGACATCGTCCACCAGTTGGACCGACCGCGGCTGGCCGACCACGAGCGGCACGACAGCCAGGGGAAAGACGACCGTTCCGCCGCGCAGCGGCAGGACCGGCAGAAGGTCCGGGATCTTGGGTTCTGTGGGCGGGGTTGCCTGGGACTCGGCTGTCATGACGTTTCTCTCCCATCCACCTTCGCCAGCGTGATCTGTAACAGGCCCCGCTCGTAGCGGGCATCCACGCGCTCGGGATCGATCGCCGCGGGCAGAGGCAGCTCGAGCCGGAACGGCCCCTGCCGAATCTCCGCCGCATGGTACACGCCTCCCGCCTCGAACATGGGTAGGCGGCGCTGGCCCTCCACGACCAGAGCATCCTCGTACAGCACGACGTCCAGCTCGTCCTGCTCGACCCCGGCCAGCTCGACCGCTACGGTGATGGTCCGAACCGTCTCGTAGACGTCGGCCGGCGGGCGCCAGCGCGGCTGGGCCAGCCACACGCCCAACTGCTCGGCTGGACCCAGCGGGCCGAGCGGCCGCGGCTGGCCCGCGGCGAGCACCAGGGCGTACCGGTAGCTCAGTCGTCGGTAACGCATCGGTTCGGCCTCCCTCTCCCGTTCTTCCATACTTCCGCCCGCCCGGCGTGCGCGCCGGGCTGCGCTCTCTGCCAGCCCGGGACTCCGGCTCCGATGCGCTCCGGCTGCCCCGTCGGCGTACCCTACCGCACACTTGGTGCCGCCATCGTTGGCCCGAGGGCCGGCCAGCGGGGTGCAAGCAGCGGCTTACTGATCTCTGCAGAGAGATCTCAACTTCGTCGCCTGCAGAGGCCGTAGCGCGGGGGCTTGTCCCCCGCCGTGGGCACTCAGCCCCCGAGGCCCGGCGGGGGACAAGCCCCCGCGCTACGGCCTCGAGCGATGGCTAGAGCGTTTGCACAGCGATCGTTAGAACGACACCGAATGCCCGGGCTCTGGCCCCCGGCCCGAAACGTGCGTCCCCCAGGAGACAAGGACACAGGCCGTGACACAAGGAGGACACGATGCAGATCAACCCCTGGCGGAACTGGCCGATCGGCGTTGTGCTGGCTGGGCTGCTGGTTCTGATTGGGACAGCGTGCCAGGCGACCGTCAGCGCCCAGCCGTCCGCGACGGTCGTACCGAGCGCAACGTCGTCGCCCGCCGCGCCAGCGCCTCCCACTCCCGCCTCGAGCCCGGTCGCTGCGCCGGAAGGCGGATTCAGCCTCAGCATCCGCCAGGTGGCCCAGCGGGTCCGGCCGGCCGTGGTGCAGATTACCAACGAGCAGGTCCAGTTCGATCGCTTCAACCAGCCCTTCACCGTGCCGGCCGGCGTTGGCTCGGGTGTGATCTACGATACCCAGGGGCATATCCTGACCAACAACCACGTGGTCGCCGGGGCCCAGCAGTTGGTGGTCTCCCTCCCGGACGGACGGGCGTTCCCCGGCACCCTCATCGGCCAGGACCCGCGGACAGACCTGGCGGTGCTGCAGGTCCGCGGCGACAACCTGCCGGTGGCCGAACTGGGCGACTCGGGGAAGCTCGAGGTGGGCGACTGGGTCGTGGCGATCGGCAACGCCCTGGCGCTGCCCGGCGGGCCGACGGTCACGGCTGGCGTGGTGAGCGCCCTGGGTCGGACGGTCCAGGAGCCGGGCGGCTCCTCGGGCGAGCAGGGGCCCTTCCTGTTCGACGTGATCCAGACCGATGCGCCGATCAACCCCGGCAACTCGGGCGGTCCGCTGGTGAACCTGCAGGGACAGGTGGTGGGGATCAACACCCTGGTGGCCGGCCAGGCCGAGCCCGGCGTGCAGGCCCAGGGCATCGGTTTCGCCATCGCCACCGCGACCGCCAGGCCCATCGCCGATCAGCTCGTGGCCGGCGGGCAGGTGGTCCACCCCTTCCTGGGCATCCAGTATGCTCCACTCTCGCCCTCCATCGCCGCCCAGTTGGGCATCCAGGCGAGGCAGGGCGTGGTGGTGGCGCAGGTGGTGCGCGGCTCGCCGGCCGCCAGCGCCGGCCTCCAGCCCCGGGACGTCATCACGGCGATCGACGGTGCGCCGCTGGAGAGTGACTCGGCCCTCGCCGAGGCTCTCAACGCCCACAAGCCCGGCGACACGGTGACGCTGACCGTGCTCCGCGGCCGGCAGACGCTGCGGCTGAGCGTGACCCTGGGCGAACTGCCGTCCTGAGTGCTGAGTCCTGAGTGCTGAGTGCTGAGTGCTGAGTCCTGAGTCCTGAGTCCTGAGTGCTGAGT
>JACQUR010000221.1 GCA_016210245.1 Chloroflexota bacterium | reverse complement strand
TCCGCGCCTGGCAGCCGTGCTATACTGATCGTGTAATTAGACAGCTCATGCGATCTACGTGGTGAGCCGATGGCGACCGAACGCGAACCAACCATGACCAGGGTGATCCCCGCCTTCAAGGCGAGACAGAACTTCGGACAACTCCTGGAGCAGGCCCGCTATCGGGGCTATCGCTTCGTGGTGGAGCGAGCCGGCAAGCCCATGGCGGTGCTCATCGGGATCGAGGAATGGGAGAACATCGTCGAGACCCTGGCTGAACTCCACGACCCCGAGTACCTGGAGTCCATCCGCGAGGCCCGGCGCGAGATCGAGCTGGGCCAGAGCCTGACGCTGGAGGAGCTGAAAGCCGAGTTAGCCAAAGCCCAGCATGCCCCCTGAGCGCTACCGCCTGATCATCGCCAACCGCTTTGCGAAGGACCTGAGGCGCCTGGATCAACAGGTGCAACAGCGAATCCTGGCTGCCCTGCAGAACCTGGAGCACGATCCCTACCTGGGCGAGAAGGTGGTAGCCCGAGAGACGGGCGCCTGGCGCCTGCGGGTAGGCGACTGGCGGATCCGCTACGACATCGTGGGCGAGGAGGTCCACGCCCTGCGCGTCCGGCACCGCCGAGAAGCCTACCGCGAGGACTAACCCGCGGGCGGACATGAGCGCCCTCGCTTGCGGGCTCCGCCCTGGATCTTGCTGCCGCAGTGGAGGGAAAAGAGGAGTCCGCCATCGTGGAGGAGGTCCTGCGCATTCGAGAGGAACTGCTGGGCATGGACTACCGCGCCCTGATCGATGCGGCCGTTCAGGCCCGGTTTGCCGAGCGTCCGGAGGACCTCCTTCAGGCCGCGGAAGCCCTCCGCGAGGAGGTCGCCGGGGCGGGGCCCGGCGAGTACGCCTCGGCCCACCTGGTCTGGGCGAAACTCCGAGCGCGCACGAAGCGTCCCACCTCCGGCGAGTCCTCGAAAGTTTCACGGTCATGAGCGAGCGCAAGCTGATCCGCGTGCAGGAAAAAGGCCAGGTGACCTTGCCGACCGCTGCAACGACCTCGGGGGCGCCGAGAGGCCGCCGCAGGCAACGCCGCCCCGCTCATCGCCGGCCGAACACGATTCCGCTTCGAGTCTGGGGCACCAGGCCGCAACGGGTCCGCCCAGTTCTGGTGCGTGGAGGTCGTAGGGGCAGACGGCCCTGTCTGCCCGCCCCCTGCCTTCATCCGTAGGGGCAGACAGGGCCGTCGCCCCCTACGGCTCAGCGACCGCCGGCACAGCAACTGATCACACCCGCCGCAACTGAGCTCTGGACAAAGCAACGGCACCTCGAGTACTCTAGAGCACGCCCCGAGCCGTCGTGGCTCGGATGGTTGTCGTCGGCCGGCAGTGGCTGCCTGTTCGCGGCGCGGTCCCGTGCGCCGGGCGCGCCGCAGAAGCGGGAGGGGACCATGCGCCCGAGCCTGTCGTTCCGTCGTCTTCCCCTGGTCGCCCTGGTGGGCTTCCTGCCCCTCCTGGCAAGCCTGCCTCTCCCCGTAGCCGGCAGCCCTGCCAGCGCCATCCCCGCGCCCACCCCCGTTCCACCGGCGCCCAACCGCGTGCAGGTGAGCAAGGGCCTCGCCTCCAGCGGCGCGCTGTTCGTCGAGAACGTCGGCCAGTTCGACCCCCGCGCCCGTTTCCAGGTGCGCGGCCTCCAGGGCACGGCCCACCTGGCCGAGGATGGGGTGTGGATCACGGTGCTGGCTGCCGGACCTAACCCCCCGGCCCCCTTCCCTGCGAGGGAAGGGGGAGCACCCGAGGGACGTGGGGACTCCCCTCCCCTGGCAGGGGAGGGGTCGGGGGAGAGGTCCGGACTCCCCTCCCCGCGTCGGGGAGGGGCCGGGGGAGAGGTCACCCGTGGCGTCCACCTCAAGCTCTCCTACACTGGTGCCAACCCCCATCCCCGCCTGGAGGGCTTCAACCGTCGCGACACCGTGGTTTCGTACTTCCTCGGCAACGACCCGAAGAAGTGGCGCCCCAACGTGCCGGTCTGGGGCGGGGTGCGCTACGTGGACCTCTTCCCAGGGGTGGACCTGGAGATCAGCGGCGAAGGCGGGCGACTGGCCCAGCGCTTCGTGGTGCGGAACACGGCGGCAGGGGCGCAGGGCCTTGCAGCTCTCCCTGCGGCCCTTCGGCAGGCGCATCTGCGGGTCGAGGGGGCGACCGGCCTCTCTCTGGCCGAAGACGGCCGGCTGCACGTCGCCACCCAGGCGGGCGAGCTGCGGCTCGACCTCGCCCAGGTTGTGGCCGCCGGCTCCCCTCTCCCCGTGGGAGAGGGGCCGGGGGTGAGGTCCGTCCAGGGCGACACCGTCAGCCTCCCATTCACCTCAGTTCGTCCCGCCGCCGAGCGGGTGGCCGCCGGCGCCTCCGACCTGCTCTACTCCACCTTCCTGGGCGGGAGCGACTGGGACTTGGGCTATGGCATCGCGGTGGACAGGACAGGAAGCGCCTACGTCACGGGCAGTACATCCTCCACCGACTTTCCCACCACCGCGGGCGCCTTTGACACGAGCTTGAACAACTCCGCGGATACCTTTGTGGTCAAGCTGAATCCGACCGGCACCGGCTTAGCCTATGCCACCTTTCTGGGCGGGAGCAACGATGACAGCGGCGCTGCCATCGCCGTGGACGCGGCGGGGAGCGCCTACGTCACTGGCTACACCTTGTCCACCGACTTTCCCACCACCGCGGGTGCCTTCGACACGACCTTCAACGGCTTCTACGATGCCTTTGTGGCCAAGCTCAGCCTGACGGGCAGCGGGCTGGCCTACGCCACCCTGCTGGGCGGAAGCGACGATGACCGCGGCGCTGGCATCGCCGTGGACGGAGCGGGGAGCGCTTACATCGCGGGCCAGACCTCCTCGGCCGCGTTCCCCACGACCGAGGGCGCTTTCGACACTGCTTTCAACGGCGTCTACGATGCCTTTGTGGCCAAGCTACATCCCACCGGCAGCGCCTGGCTTACAGCACCTTCCTGGGTGGAAGCAGCGACGACCGGGGCTATGGCATCGCGCTGGACGGAGCCGGGGCTGCCTATGTCACGGGTGGCACCTTCTCCGCCGATTTCCCCACCACCGCCGGCGCCCTGGACACCAGCCACAACGGCTCCTACGACGCCTTTGTGGCCAAGCTGAGTCCCGCAGGCAGCGGCCTGGCGTACGCCACCTTCCTGGGCGGCAGCGACACGGACTACGGCGCTGGCATTGCCGCCGACGGAGCGGGGAGCGCCTACGTCACGGGCACCACGGCCTCCAGCGACTTCCCCACCACTGCGGGCGCCGACGTAGTGGACCAGGAGCCCAACGATAGCCCGGACCAGGCGTCGCCACTTCCCTTTGGAAGAGCCTCCCTGGGCTACTTCGGGGCACCGGGCCGCGACCAGGACTGGTACAAGGTCACCATGCCAAGACCTGGCAGGCTCACGGTGCATCTGGATCCTCCCGCCACTGGGGGCAACTGGGCCTCTGATCCGGGTCTGGGTCTGCGGGTGACCACCTCGTCCGGAACCACGATACTGGCCGAGAACTACACCACGGGCAGCACCACTGCCGCTGCCGAGGTGACGGCGACGCTGGCTCAGGCGGGGGAGTATCGTGTCTGGGTCTTTCCCGCTGGACGAGCTGGCCTGAGCGACGTGTGGAGCGACCAGCCGTACACGCTCACCACCACATTCCTGGCCTCAGCCGTCACGCCCGTACCCGGTACGCCGTGGGCCTGGGGTCTGGGCTCCTACGGCCAACTGGGTGATGGCACCGCCAACCCCAGTGTCCCCGTCCAGGTCAGCGGGCTCTCGGGAGCGATCGCCGTCGCCGCGGGCGGGTACCACAGCCTGGCCCTGAAGTCCGACGGCACGGTCTGGGCCTGGGGCGGCAACGGGTACGGCCAACTGGGTGACGGCAGCACCTCCAACCGCGCCACGCCGGTCCAGGTGAGCGGGCTGAGCGGGGTGATCGCCGTCTCGGCGGGCTGGCAGCACAGCCTGGCGCTGAAGAACGACGGCACGGTCTGGGCCTGGGGCAACAACCGGTTTGGCCAGCTCGGCGACGGCACCAGCAGCACCGTGCGCACCACGCCCGTCCAGGTGAGCGGGCTGAGCGGGGTGGTGGCGATCGCGGCCGGCGGCTACCACAGCCTGGCGCTGAAGAACGACGGTACCGTCTGGGCCTGGGGCGCCAACTGGTATGGGGCACTTGGGGACGGAACCGCCACCAATCGCCTCACCCCGGTCCAGGTGCCCGGGCTGAGCGGGGTGATGGCCGTGGCCGCGGGCAGCGCCCACAGCCTGGCGCTGAAGGGCGACGGCACGGTCTGGGCCTGGGGCGGCAACTACTCCGGTCAACTGGGCGACGGGACCACGGTGACGACCGGGTGCTACAGCCGGCCCACGCCGGTCCAGGTGAGCGGCCTGAGCGGGGCGAGCGCCATCGCGGCTGGCGCCTCCCACAGCCTGGCGTTGAAGAGCGACGGCACGGTCTGGGCCTGGGGCTACAACGGCTATGGCCAACTGGGCGACGGCACCACGACCGGCCACGCCACGCCGGTCCAGGTGAGCGGGCTGAGGGGTGCGACCGCACTTGCAGGAGGTCTTTATCACACCCTGGCGGTGCAGGCGGATGCTGGCCTGACGCCTACCCCAACTGCCACGGCCACAGGCACGCCAACAGCTACTGCCGTGGCCACGTCGACGGCCACCTTCACCTCCACGCCGACGGCGACACGGACTGCCACTCCTACCATGACCGGCACTGCTACGCCCACCGCCACCTCCATCCCCATGCCGACTCCTACGGTGGCGCCCAGCGCTTCGCCCACGGCGAGCGCTACCGCCACGCCTGTGCCCGGCGCTACCGCTACGGCCACGGCTGGGCCGGGGCTGGGACCGACGGTCACCACTGTCAGCCCGACCTCGGGCCCCGGCCGGGGCGGGACGACGATCACCATCAGCGGCTCCAACTTCCAGAGCGGGGCCACGGTCACGGTGGACGGGCGGGCAGCGACGTCGGTTGTGTACGGTAGCGCCACCAGCCTCACCGCGGTCACCCCGCGCCACGGCCGCACGGTGGGCGACGTCAACGGCAACGGCAGCGTGACCAGCCTGGATGCGCTGTGCATCCTGCGCGCGGTGGCCAGCCTGCCGGCCACCACGAGCTGCCCGGCCGCGATGCTGGCCACGACCGCGGACGTGGCGGTAACGAACCCGGACGGGCAGAGCGGCACGCTGGCCTCGGCCTTTACCTATCAGCACGCGGACGTGAACGGCAACGGGAGCATCACCGCAGT
>JACQUR010000220.1 GCA_016210245.1 Chloroflexota bacterium | reverse complement strand
GGGGGTCGGGGGGTTAGGTCCCTCCCCGCGTTGTTGTTGGGGCACGGCAAACTTCTCTACAATTGCCGGGCAGAGGGTCTTCACCGTCCCTCGCGGACCGTTGAGCGCGCGATGGAGTTGGGGTAGGGGTACGGCATGCATGCCGTACCCCTACCCCAACGGTGACAAGATGGCCAGGCGCGGAGGTGCCTGGCCCTGGAGAGTGGCGATGCGAAATTGGTGGCGCCCGCTCGGGATCGTCCTGCTGGCCGTGCTCAGCGCCTGGGCGGTCGTCGGCATCAACCTGACCCCGCTGGGCATCAAGTTCGAACGACGCGACTTCCGCCTTGGCCTGGACCTGCAGGGCGGCACGCACCTGGTGCTGCAGGCCGACCTATCCAAGGTGGCAGATGCCGGACGTGGCGAGGCGATGAACGGCGTGCTGAGCGTGATGGAGCGCCGGGTCAACGCCTACGGCGTGTCCGAGCCGGTGCTCCAGATCCAGGGCAACGACCGCATCATCGTCGAGCTGCCGGGCATCAAGGACATCGAGCAGGCCAAGCAGCTCATCGGCAAGACGGCCAAGCTGGAGTTCCGCGAGCGCGGCCCCGACGGCTCGTGGATCCCGGCCACCGGCCCGGGCAACGACGGGGAGCCGAAGGAGTTGACCGGCGCCTACCTGGTGCCCGATCAGCAGCAGGTCGTTTTCAGCTCCCGCTCGAGCTTGCCCGAAGTCACCTTGCAGTTCAACGACGAGGGGGCCAAGCTCTGGGAGGACATCACCACGCGCAACTTGCAGAAGCAGGTCGCCATCTTCCTGGACAACCAGCCCATCTCCCAGCCCGTCGTCCAGGCCGTGCTCAGCCACAACAGCGTGATCACGGGTATGCGGCTGGACGAGGCCAAGCTGCTGGCCATTCAGTTGAACGCGGGCGCGCTGCCCGTGCCGGTCACCATCCAGCAGGAGCGCACGGTGGACGCCACCCTGGGCGCTGACTCGGTGCAGAAGAGCATCCTGGCCGGTTGGATCGCGCTGGTGATCGTGGGCCTGTTCATGACACTCTACTATCGCCTGCCCGGCGTGCTGGCCACGCTGGCGCTGCTGCTCTACTCGGCCGTCAACCTGGGGCTCTACAAGCTGGTGCCCGTGACCCTGACCCTGTCGGGCATCGCCGCCTTCATCCTGTCGGTCGGCATGGCGGTCGACGCCAACATCCTGATCTTCGAGCGGATGAAAGAGGAGCTGCGCAGCGGGCGCACCCTGGGCGCGGCCATCGACGCGGGCTTCGACCGCGCCTGGCCCAGCATCCGCGACTCCAACTTCTCAACCCTGATTACCACGGCCATCCTGTACTACTTCGGCCAGACCTTCGGGGCAACCCTGATCATGGGCTTTGCCCTGACCCTCGCCATCGGCGTGCTGGTGAGCATGTTCAGCGCCATCTTCGTCACCCGCAGCCTGCTCGGCCTGGTGGTCGGGCGGAACTGGGCCCTGCGCTCGTGGCTGTTCGGGATGGACTTGCCGGCCAGTAGCCTGGCCCCGGCCACGCGCGAGGAGCGCGGGCGGGCCGCGCGCTTGACCAGCATTCGGGGGGCCTAAACCAAGTCGACCGTCGACCGTCGACAGCTCCCAGTCGACAGGGCACGACGGGACTGTGAACTGTCGACGGTCGACTCAGTCTGGAGACACCATGCTCGACATCGTCAAGTACCGCTACGTCTACTTCCTGCTCTCGGCCGCGATCCTGCTCCCCGGCGTCGTCTCCATGCTGCTGCCCGGCGGGCTGCGGCCCGGCATCGACTTCACCAGCGGCAGCATCATGACCCTGCGCTTCGAGCAGCATGTCGACCAGGGCGAGCTGCGCCAGGCGCTGGCCGAGCTGAACCACAGCGAGGCCATCGTCCAGCGCTCGGGGGGCGAGGAGACGTTCCTCGTCCGCACCAAGCCGCTCGAGCAGCCGCGCGCAGACGAGCAGGGCGAGGTCAGCGCCTCCGAGCGCACGACCATCGTGGACGCGCTGAAGGGACGCTTCGGCCCGCTCGAGGTGCTGGCCTTCGATCATGTCTCGCCGCTGATTGCCTCGGAGATCGTCTGGAAGTCGGTGGTGGCGGTGGCGGCGGCGTGCGTCTTCATCCTGCTCTACCTGTGGTTTGCCTTCCGCCGCATCCCGCGGGCCTGGCGCTACGGCAGCGCGGCGGTCATCGCCCTGGTCCACGACGCGCTGGTCGTGCTCGGCTCGTTCTCGGTCCTGGGCCGCGTCACCGCCCTGGAGCTGGACGCAATGTTCATCACCGCCGTGCTCACAGTCATCGGGTTCTCGGTCCACGACACCATCGTGGTCTTCGACCGCATCCGTGAGAACTTCACCCGCCACGCCGGCGAGCCGCTGGAGGACATCGTCAACCACAGCCTGACCCAGACGCTCGCCCGCTCGCTCAACACCTCGCTGACGGTGCTGCTGGTGCTGTTCGCGCTGATGCTGTTCGGCGGCGTCACCATCCGGCCCTTCGTGCTGGCCCTGCTCATCGGCATCACCACCGGCACCTACTCGTCCATCTTCTTTGCCAGCATGCTGCTGGTCGTCTGGGAGCGGGGCGAGCTGGGGCGCCTGTTCCAGCGCCGCCGCCTCGCGACAGCCTGATCCGAAGGGTGAAGGGTGAAGGGTGAAGGGTGAAGAACCTTCACCCTTCACCCATCACCCATCACCCTTCTCACAGGTGCTGGCCGAGCCCTCGGGCCTGGAGCAGCTCCACCAGCTTCCTGACCTCCTGGGCGCGGTGGCGGGGGCAGACGAGCACCACGTCGGGTGTCTCGACGATCACCAGGTCTTCCACGCCCACCGTGGCCACCAGGCGCGAGGTGGCATGGACCAGCGAGCGCTGGGTGTCGACTCCCAGGTGCTGGCCGCGGACCACGTTGTCGCCCCCGGCCTTGGGCAGCGCATCCCAGAGCTCTGCCCAGCTCCCGATGTCGCTCCAGGCGAAGCGAGCCGGGACCATGCCCACACTGGATGCCCGCTCCATGATCCCCACGTCGATGGTGGCCTGAGGAAGGGTGGGATAGATTGCCTCCAGGGTCGAGGGATCGGCCCTGCTCAGGGGGCGGTAGATGTCCGGCAGCAGCCGCTCGAAGCAGGCCAGGATGGTGTCTACCCGCCAGATGAAGAGCCCGCTGTTCCAGACGTACTGGCCGCTGGCCAGGTAGGCCTGTGCCTGCTCGAGGTGGGGCTTCTCGACGAAGCGCTGAACGGCGTAGACAGGGAAGTCGTCCTGGACGCCAATCTGGTCGGCCCGCTGGATGTAGCCGAGCTGGGTCGACGGGAAGGTGGGCTCGACCCCGATGGTCATCAGCCGCTCCCCCTGCTGGGCAACGCGGGCGGCGGCCAGCAGCGTGCGGCGGAAGCCCTCCGCGTCCGGGATGAGGTGGTCGGAGTGGAGCGAGGCCATTACGGCGTGGGGCTGCTGGCGGTGGATGTGGAACGCGGCCAGGGCGATGGCGCCGGCCGTCCCCCGCTGGACCGGCTCGACCAGCACGTTCTCGGGCGGCAGCTCGGGCAGTTGAGCCCGCAGCGCCGACGCCTGCGAGCGCTCGGTCACGACCAGCGTGCGCTCCGGCGCGACCAGCGGGCGCACGCGATCGACCGTCTCCTGAATCAGCGACCGCTCGCTCAGAAGCGAGAGGAACTGCTTGGGGCGATCCTTGCGGCTCAGCGGCCACAGGCGCGTGCCCGAGCCGCCGGCCAGAATGGTCACGAACAGCTCGGGCAGCACCCCAGCGGCCTGGCTCACGGAAGCTGCTCCACTGCCTGGATCACCTGCTCGTAGTGGTGCTCATCGCGCGCGTCGAAGCGCGGGTTGGCGAAGCGGAGGATGCCCTCCCGGTCGACCACGAAAGCCGAGCGAATCGGGGTGTGGCGCTCGGCGTTCCAGACGCCGTAGCTCGGGGCCACGGTCCTGCCCCAGTCGGAGAGCAGTGGGAAGGGCAGACCACCCAGTTGCTCGGCGAAGACCCGATGGGAATGGATGCTATCGGCGCTGATGGCCAGCACCTCCGCGTCGGCCGCCTGGAGGCGGGGGTATGCCTTCTTCAAGAAGGCCAGCTCGTGCCCTCAGCCGCCGGTGAAATCCAGGACGTAGAACAGGATGATGGCCTTCCGGCCGCGCAGGCTGGAGAGCGCCAGCTCGCCGTCGGCCGTGCTCGCCAGGCGAAAGTCCGGGGCAGCGTCGCCAACCTGAGGTATCATACGAGCAGACATCGCTCCCTCCACAATCAGGGATCCAGGGGCGCCTCCGGCTCCTGCTGGTCCGGGCGCACGGCCAGCAGCGCCTCCAGCTCCTGGCGGCGGTAGAGGCGCTGGCGGCGAATGCCCTGGCGGTAGCTCTTGAGCAGGCCGCGGCTGACGTAGGTGTACAGGGTACCGGGCTTGACCTCGAGCAGCGCGCACGCCTCCTCGACCGTCAAGTACTCCTGGCCCTCATAGGTGATCATCCGCCTCCTCCCGCGTGGCCTACCATAGTATGCCCCGCCTGTCGACGTTTGTCCATCCCCCATCGAGCACTATCCAGCTTCGTCGATATCTATTGACATCCATCCACGATCGGGGTAGCATGCCCTCAGGCGGTCTGGGAAGGAGCCCATGCCGTCGCGCTCACCGTGGAGGGGCACACATGAGTATCGTCGCCAAGGCTGGCCTGGAAGACGTCGTCGCCGCCAGTTCGTCCATCTGCACCGTCGACGGCCTCGCCGGGCGCCTGATCTATCGCGGGTACGACATCGATGACCTGGCCACCCATTCCACCTACGAAGAGGTGGTCTACCTGCTGTGGTACGGCCGCCTGCCCAGGGCCGACGAACGGGAGCGCCACCGCGCTCAGTTGGCCACCGCGCGCGCCCTCCCCCAGGAGGTGCTGGCCTTCATGGCCAGCCTGCCGCGCGACTCGCACCCGCTGGACGTGCTGCGCAGCGTGACCTCCGTCCTGGGCCACTACGACCCTGACGCTCAGGACAACAGCCAGGAGGCGACCCTGCGCAAGAGCTACCGCCTGGAGGGCCAGATGGCCACCGCGGTGGCCGCCTGGCATCGCGTGCGGCAAGGACAGCAACCGCTGGCACCCCGCGAGCAGCTCAGCCACGCCGCCAATTTCCTGTACATGCTCTTTGGTCGAGACCCGGATGACGTGGCGACGCGCACGATGGACCTCGCCCTCATTCTACACGCCGAGCACGAGTTGAACGCCTCCACCTTCGCCGCCCGGGTGGTGGCTGCCACCGAGGCTGAGCTGCACCCGGCCATCACCGCCGCCTGGTCCGCCCTCAAGGGGCCGAAGCACGGCGGAGCCAACGAAGACGTCATGGACGTGCTCAAGGAGATCGGCACGCCGGAGCGCGCGGAGGCCTGGATCCGGGCCAAGCTGGCCTGGCGGGCAAGCCTCTCGCCCGCCGAGCGCCAGTCGCCCGCGGCGCGCATCCCCGGCTTCGGCCACCGGGTCTACCGCGTGGACGACCCGCGCGCCAAGCACCTGCGGCGCATGTCGCGCGAGCTGGCCGAGGGCGCCGGCGAAACCCGCTGGTACGAGATCCAGGAGATCATCCGCCGCGTCGTCCAGGCCGAGCTGAAGCTGATCGTGAACGTGGACTTCTACTCGGCGACGGTCTACTACGTCATGGGCATCCCCACCGACCTGAACACCTCGCTGTTCGCGGTGGGCCGCATCGCGGGCCTGTGCGCCCACGTGATGGAGCAGCTCGCCCATAACCGCCTCATCCGCCCCCGAGCGGAGTACGTGGGCCCGATGAACCTGACCTACGTGCCCATCGCCCAGCGGTAGCCCGGCTGGGGCCAGGATCTGAAGCCTGAAGGGTTGAAGCGCGCCAGATGGCGCGCTCCAACCCTTCCGGCTTCTTGCAGCCTCCCACGAGCTGCTGCTCGATGGCGTAGCCCAGGTTACAGAACCACCTCCCAGGTCGACGCTACGCTCTTCCCAGGATCGAGCGCGCTCGATCACACTTGTGGAGGTGACCATCGTGGCAGCCAACATCCTGAGGAAGCGCATGCCCACCTGGAGCTTCGTGCTCGTGGCCGCCGGGCTGGCGCTGCTGGCCAGCGCCTGCGCCCAGAGCGTGCCGGTCGAGCAAGTGAAGGCCAAGGACCAGGAGATCGCCAGCCTGAAGCAGGAGATTGCCAACCTGCAGACCCAGCTCAAGAGCGCGGAGGGGGCTCAGCAGGACGCCGCCTACTGGAAGCAGCTCACCTCACTGATGAAGCCGGTCGAGATGAAGACCATGACCGACCATCGGGCCTACATGCTGCCCAGCGGCGTGGTCCTGGCGCTGCACTTCGACCACCTGAACCTCGACCAGGCCAAGAACCTCAACTGGGTCGCCCTTGGCGTCCCCGGCAAGTACTGCAAGCAAGACCAGGAACGGGTGGAGAAGTCCTTCGGGCAGGGCTTCACCCACTTCCACGACCTGAAGAACGACACCCACGGTGGTACTCCGGGGGCGGAAGGCGTCTGGTTCGTTCACGTCGCCGTCCGGGACTTCGAGGCGCCCTGGGGCAAAGTGCAGCAGGGCATCGACTCGGCGTTCATGCCGACCAAGGCGTCGGCCTGCGCATAGCGGAGCATCGGTCAAGGAGCCCGTCGGTCAGCGGGCTAGCCTGGGAGCGCAGGCGTCCTGTTTCTGTTTATTTTATCGTTGAGGCCTCCACTGTCGGGCTATTTTGGGGTTGATTACGGGCTCGGCCTCCCACTGGAAGCCGAAAATCGGCCTCCACCTGCAGGGCTTGCCCCACCGGCGCACCACCACCCCGAGTTCTACACCATAAACAGGATGCCTGCGCTCCCAGAAGCTCCTCAGGCGTCCTGAGAGGTCGTCATTGATATGAGTCCCCTCATGGATCAG
>JACQUR010000219.1 GCA_016210245.1 Chloroflexota bacterium | reverse complement strand
CTTTCTCGCCGACCCCCGTCTGAGCGAGCTGGATCGCGTCGAGTTCGGCCAGGTCCTGCGCACCCTGGCCAGCCACTGGCGGCCGGCGTAGGAGTGCTGAGTGCAGAGTGCTGAGTCCTGAGTGCTTGGTCCTCACTCAGGACTCAGCACTCAGCACTCAGCACTCCTACGCCGGCCGCCAGTGGCTGGCCAGGGTGCGCAGGACCTGGCCGAACTCGACGCGATCCAGCTCGCTCAGACGGGGGTCGGCGAGAAAGTCGGCCAGCACGGCGAACTCGGGCTGCCAGCCGCCAGCCGAGAGGATGGCCAGTGGCACGTAGCCGGCGGCAACCAGGAGCGCGTCGGTTTCGGAGCGGGAGAGGCCCAGCGCCTCGGCCATGGCGAGCACCACGGGGCGCGACGGCACCACCGGCTCTGACGCGGGCGCCTTCTCCATGCGGTGGACGTACGCCCGATCGATGCCCGAGCGCCTGGCCAACTCGCTCTGAGTCAGGCCACCGCACAGGCGCAGCCGCTGCACCATCGCTCCGAACTCCGACATGCCTCCATGCTAGCGGCGCCCGTGGGCGCTGTCTACCGTTCGGGCGACACAATCGCGCCACAGTTCGTAAGGGGCACGGAAGTTGCCGCTTGCCCGGCGTTGAGCCCCAGGAGCGGGCGCGCCGAGCGGGCCTTTCCGCGCGGCGCCTGTCCCATGGCGGGGCGTGGAGGGAAGTGGCGGTGCAACGAGTTGAGAAGAGCATCATTGTCAACCTACCGAGCGACGAGGTCTACCGGTGCTGGTCCGACCTCGAGCAACTCCCCCGCTTCATGCGCCATCTCAAAGAGGTCCGGCGGACCGGCGAGCGGACGTACCACTGGGTGGCCGAGGGGCCGCTGTGGCGGCCGATCGAGTGGGATGCCGAGATCACCGAGGACCAGCCCAACCGGGCGATTGGTTGGAACTCGACCGGCGGGGACATTGAGACCACCGGCGAGGTGACCTTTCAGCCGCTCGACCAGGGCACCAAGGTGACCGTGGTGATGAACTACTACGACATTCCGGGCGGGATGCTGAGCGAGGCGGTCGCCCGCCTGCTCCAGGAGCCGGACAAACGCCTGGAGGAGGACCTGCGGACCTTCAAGCAGATGGTCGAGTCCCAGGTGCTGGGCCAGCGGCGAGGCCGGTAGCAGACGGCAGTGGGCAGTAGGCAGTAGGCAGTAGGCAGTAGGCAGTAGGCAGTAGGCAGACCTGCTGTCTGGTGTCTGTCGTCGTCTGCCTACTGCCGTCTGAGATCGCTGTGCTATCATCGTCCGCGGGGGCAAGGCACGGCGGAAACCACCAGCCCCTGGCCCCCAACCCCTAGCCCCTTTCGTTGGAGTGGCGGTGCGGCTCGCGGTGGGCAGCGATGAGCGGACTGGTCTGACCGAGACGGTGGTGCGCCATCTGCGCGAGTGCGGGCACGAGGTGACCCTGCACGGTGCGCTGGCGCAGCCCAGGGCCGATTGGCCTGACGTGGGGCGCGAGGTCGCCGAGCGGGTCGCGGACGGACGGGCCGACCGGGCGGTGCTGTTCTGCTGGACCGGCACCGGGGTATGCATCGCCGCCAACAAGGTGCGCGGCATCCGTGCGGCGCTGTGCCAGGACGCGGAGACCGCTCGTGGCGCGCGCACGTGGAACGATGCGAACGTGCTGTGCCTGAGCCTGCGCTCCACCTCCGAGCCGATCGCCCGCGAGATCGTGGATGCCTGGCTCGAAACCCCGTTCGATCCGAACGAGGCGGAGATCATCGCTCGGGTGGAATAGGCGGGCCTGGAGTGGGCGCTGCACCCGTAGACGCTCAGGCTGCGCCGCGCCTCTGCCGGGCTGGCGTCTGCTGCTTGCGCGGGGTGCTCCGGGCGCGTCTGGCATAGAGGCCTTCCAGCACTTCGTCCATGCGCTTGCTGGCCTCGTAGAGGGTTTCGCCGGCCACCTCCTGCACCGGCAGGATGCGCGCGGCTAGCTCCTTGCCCTGGTAGAGTTTGGGTAGATCGCCGACCTCGGCTTCCTCCAAGGCGACCTTGAGCGGCCAGGAGATCTCCATGTCCCGGAAGATGACTCCGTCTGGAGTCTCCTCCAGATAGAAGACTACTGTCGGTTTGCCAGGGGAGCCAAAGGTTACCGGTCTGAACCGCAGCGTGACGGTCACTGTTCAATCTCGCGGCTGGTCAATTGCTTGCCTCGGTAGAACTGCTCCGCTCGCCTCAACTGTAGCACTGCCGGCTGCCCGACGTCGATCCGCCAGGTCGACTCCAGTCGCTGGAGGATTCTCGACATCTCGGTGTCCCGCGCCCCGCGTACCGGGTGTGCTCGCAGGAAAGCCGCGGCAGGTATCCCCTGCCCTTCGGCTGCCGCCCAGGCTTCCCAGTAACGCGCTTCTTCCCACGACGCCCGCGCATGGGCCTGCCAGTAGCGCTCACTCCCCAGCTTCACCAGCAGCGGATTCCGTACCCCGAGCAACCGGTAGCTTTCGAGCTCCTGCGACTCGTGGCAATAGATCGCCCAGGCTGCCCGGTGGCCGTGCTCGATCAGACGCCAGAACGGATTCTGGATCCAGGCGGCGCCGAGCCGCACGTGGAGGTAGGCGGCCACAAGAGCTAACTCCTCGCGGGTCGGTGGCCGAAGGAACCCGGCCGGGTCGGGCCCTCGGAGTACCGCCAGGGCGCGGTCGATCTGCGCATCGGTGATCGACCGCTCGCGCAAGGCACGCCGAAGCTGCTCAGGCGTCAAGAGGAGGACCAGCTCTCGACCTTGGACCTTGGACTCGGGGCTGGTCACACCCCGATGACCACCGGCGCAGACAGGTTGCGCAGCGCCTTGGCGATGCTGAGGGCGACGATGCGGCCGGTGCGCGGGTTCTCGGTGGGGATGTTCTCGATCACGAGGCGAAGCTGGCCGAAGAAGCCGCGCACCTCCACCTCGTGGGTGTTGCGGACCACCGTGGGGTCGGCGATCACGCGCAGACGGGTGCGCTCCAGACCGATGCCGGCCAGGCTGACCGCCGCGGCCACGTTGACATTCTCCGGGAAGAGGCGCACCCCCTCCCGCGCCGGGCCATCGTAGAGCAGCGTCGGCTCCGTCGGCTGGATGCCTTTGAGTTGCTCGGCGGTGAAGGCGCGCGGCGGCTTGCGGGTCGTGTGCGTGACCTCCTCGAGCTCGGACAGGGCAGCGGCTGAGATGGCGTCCAGGCCGGCGATCGCGCCGGAGGGGACGAGCACCTGGCGACCGCGGTCGTGCGCCAGGTGGCGCACGCGCGCCAGGAACTCGGCATCGGCGAACGCCCCAACGCTGATAGCCATGAGGTGCTTGTTGGCCCGCAAGACCCACTCGGCGTACTGGTGCAGCGCCTGCTGGCCAGCCGCTTCCACCACCAGGTCCATCTCGGTATCCAGGAAGTCAGCCGCGTCGACCATCACCTTGACGCCGTACCTGGCGGCGGTCTCGGGCGCGACCCGGGCTGGATCGCGCACCAGCACGGCGACCAACTCCGTCTCCCCCGCCTTGCCCTCCCGCACCAGCTCGGCAACCCTGCGTCCGATCGTTCCGAAGCCGAGCAGTCCAATCTTCACCACGCTTGCCATGTCCACCTCTCCTCAGGAAGTCCTGAGTGCTGAGTCCTGAGTCCTGAGTGAGGACCGAGCACTCAGCACTCAGGACTCAGCACTCAGCACTGTTTGCTGAGCGCCACCGCCACCTGGGCGGCGACGCTGGCGTTGCGGCGCAGCAGCGCCGCGTTGGCCTCCACGCTGCGCCCCCCGGTCACCTGCGCGATCGCGCGCAGCAGGAACGGTGTCAGCGCGGCGCCGCGCACCTGCTGGCGGCGCGCCTCCTCGATCGCTCGGTCGATCGCCTCGGACAGCGCCTCGCGGGGCAACGCCCAGGCCTCCGGGATCGGAACCGCCAGCACGAGCCCCCCACTCCCTGGCAGCGACCAGTGTACCCGGGCAGTTCGAGCCGCCTGTTCGGCTGTCTCCACACGCGTCGAGACGCGCAGGCCACTCTGCCGAGCGTAGAAGGCCGGCAGGTCGTCGGTCTGGAAGCCGAGCACCGGCACGCCCAGCGTCTCCAACACCTCCAGGGTGCGCTCCAGGTCCAGGATCATCTTGGCGCCCGCGCACACGACCACCGCCCGGGCGTGGGCCAGCTCCGGCAGGTCGGCTGACACGTCGAAGCTCTCCGCCGCTCCTCGATGCACGCCGCCGATGCCGCCGGTTGCCAGGACCGAGAGTCCGACCGCCTGCATCACCACCAGGGTGCCGGCCACCGTGGTCGCAGCCGAGGCGCCCGCGGCCAGCAGGGCGGCCAGGTCGCGCCGGCTGGCCTTGGCCAGGGGCTCGCGCGCCACGCGCTCCAGCTCGCCTGCGCTCAGGCCGACCCGGAGCTGGCCATCCAGGAGGGCGATCGTGGCCGGCGCCGCGCCGTGGCGGCGTACCTCGTCCTCCATCGCCAGCCCCACCTCCAGGTTACGCGGCCAGGGCAGCCCGTGGGCCAGGACGGTGGATTCCAGCGCCACGACGGGCAGCCCGGCGCGCTGGGCACGCTGCACCTCCTCGCTCAGCAGCAGCGGCAGCGTCCGGTGCTGAGTGCTGAGTGCTGAGTGCTGAGTCCCGAGCCGGGACGCGCTGCCCCCGGCGACGGGCGGGATGAGCGCCACCCGGTCACCCGGGTGGAGCGGCATGGCCAGGTCGCGCTCGGCACGGCCGTTGACCAGGGCGACCAGCACCTGTTCCTCGGGCAGACCCAGCGCCTGGAGGAGCTGCTGGAGGGTGGCGCTGTCAGGGAGATCGAGCTGGACCTCGCCCCGCTCGAGCGGCTGGGGCGCCAGGCGACGCAGGCCGGCGTGGAGCTTGACGACCACTACCACGTGCGGTAGCTCTCCGAGCGCTTGCGGTAGTCCTTCACCTCCTGGCCGAGCGTGCGCAGCAGGTAGATGATCTTGCACGACTCCTCGAGGGTGGAGGCCCACTGAAAGGCCTCCTCCAGCACCTGGCCGATGGCATAGATGCCGTGGCCTCGGATGACGACGATCTTGTAGTCCTGCAAGTACTCGGGCGCCAGCCGGGCGACGTCGGCCGAGCCGGTGGTGTGCTCGGTGGCGATCACCGGGACCTTGTGGAGCAGGTAGGAGGACTCGCTGTCCACCGGGACGATCTCGTCCATCAGCAATGACAGGGCGACGCTCGTTGGGGGGTGGGCGTGGACGATCGCCAGTGCGGAGGTGTGGCGGTAGATGGCACGGTGGACGACCGTCTCGGTGGAGGCCAGCGCGATGCCGCTGTCGTTCCGGTCGATGCCGGTCTCGATCAGGTCGCGCTCTTGCAGATGGGCGAGCATCGATCCGCGGCGGGTGATGACCATGCGGTCGCCCAGTCGCACGCTCAGGTTGCCCGCGTGGGAGCTGATCAGCCCCTGCGCGAACAGGTCTGCCCCAACCTGTTGGAACTCCTGTAGCAACGTTCGCTCCGATCAAACCGTGGCATGCGGGCGGGGTGGGGCAGCCACGGGGGGCTGCCCCTACGGTCGCCGGCCCCCAGCGGGGTGGGGCAGCCACGGGGGGCTGCCCCTACTACTCGCCGCCCATCAGCCCGTAGCGCGGGGGCTTGTCCCCCGCCACCCGGGTGGCGGGGGACAAGCCCCCGCGCTACG
>JACQUR010000218.1 GCA_016210245.1 Chloroflexota bacterium | reverse complement strand
GATCGAGGCGTGCGAGGTCCTGGGGATGGGGACGGTCGCGGCGGTGCCCGAGATCGCGGGCGAGCATGGCGACCTCTACCCGCTGGTCACCACGGTGCCGCAGGCCGACGCCCTAGTGAGCGTAGGCAGTCTGCCGGAGCCGATCTCTTTCGGGCCCATTGAGCGCGTCCTGGGCGGCCTGCGCTTCGGCCGCGCCACGGTCGATCCCCGACAGGCCTTCGCGCTCCCGTCCGTCCAGGTGCCGGGCGTGATCGACATGATGGGCGGCACCAGGGTGAGCGTGGCGGTGACGTAGAGCCTGCTTCTCCGTCGGCGTGCAGCAGAGATGCGGAGACTTGGCGTTCCAGCAGGGCTTACCGTAGAGTGCCCTGAAGGCATTCTGGATAGGGTCGGCGCTGGTCATCGCGTCGAGTTGTCCGGCTCGCCCCGCAGACGCCGGGCATAGGCCTCCACCGCCGCCTGTTGCGCCGGCGTCTCGACGGAACCGGGCCGCGCCGCGCGGACGCGGGCGATCGCCTCGCCGGGCGCCAGGCCGCGATACACGAGGTAGCATGCCAGCAGCGTGCCGGTGCGGCCCAGGCCAGCGGCGCAATGGACGGCTACCCGTCTGCTCTCGCCCAGAGCCTCGGCGATGGCTGCGACCCCTTGCTCCAGTTGGGCCGGCGTCGGCGATGTGAAGTCGGACACTGGGAGATGCACTTCGGCCAGGCCGTGGCGGCGCAGGAGGGTTGCATCGTGGGGCCGCTGGTGCAGGTTGACGAGCAGCGACACCCCCCACCGCGCCAACTCCATGAGGTCCGCCTCCGTCCTGGGATAGGCGCAGCCAGCCAGGCAGGTTTCGATCAACCAGGTGAAGTTGTCCATTGTTCCCCCCCGTATCCTCGCGCGGGCTCAACCATCGCCGTTCTTTGTCGTCTGCTCGACAGCATGCTACCATGCCGTTGGAGTGAGCGCGACGTCGAAACAGTCGTTGCCTGCTGGCCGACAGACCGCGGGCAACCGCGTCAATTCCGCACTTCGGGAATGGCCTGCTATCCCCGCCGCGAGCGCTCCCGTTCAGCTTCGACCGCGGCCTGCTCGCGCACGTAGAAGAGCTAGGGGGCGGGGACTACTGAGGCCACGCTGAGGATCAGCAAGACCGGATCGCCGAAGAGCCGCCAGGTGATCGCCAGGCAGACGGTGAGGAAGCCCAGGAAGAGTAGGGAGATGGCGAAGAAGTAGGGATCGCGCTGGAGCCGCTGCTTCACACGACGATCGTACCAGAATCAGCGCTGAGTGCTGAGTCCTGCGTGCTGAGCATCTCCGTGCCCACTCAGGACTGAGGACTCGCCACTCAGCACTCGTGTGAGGCACGCGGCGTGCAGAGACCAACGGGAGCATGGCTAGATCTACGTCCATTGGCGTCCGCGCCGCCGAGGCGCTGGATGCCCGCCGCCGGAACGTGCAGTACCGCTGGATCCAGCGGGTAGTGACGTGTGAGCCCTACTCGCTCCGTCCGGACCTGTCGCTGCCGGCGGCGCTCGGCCAGATTGGAGTCCTGCTCGATGGGCTGTCGGAGGCGCTGCGCGCAGGCCTGGGGCCAACGCCGGACCAGCGCGAGCAGGCGCTGCGGCGAGCGGTGCGCCGCCACGCCGAGCTCCGGGCTGCCCAGGGCTTCCGCCCGGAGGAGTTGATCGCCGAGTTCCGCGCCCTTCGCTGTGAGGTGTGGCACGTGCTGCACCAGGGCCTGGTGCGCGACCGCGGGGTGTGCAGCGAAGAGGTCTTCGAGCTGGGGGCGATGGCCAACTACGCCATCGACACGCTGATGCTCGGCACGGTGGCCGCCTGGCGGGAGGTGGAGCAGGGTGGATGAGGCTCAGCGCATCCTGGTGATTGACGACCAGCGCCCGGTGGCTGAGATGCTGCTGGCGGTGCTGCAGGAGCTGGGCTACGAGGTGCGAGTGTGCGTCGACGCCGAGCGAGCGGTGCAGCGAGCCCTGGCCTTTCAGCCCCACCTGGTCATCCTGGACCTGGTCATGCCCGGCCTGTCCGGCAAGGATGTGCTGCGCGAGCTACGCGCTCAGCCCGCAACCGCCCAGACGCCCGTGCTGCTGGTCACCGCCTACCACGCGGCGGCGGAGCAGCTCCAGGCCCATCCAGGCGAGGGCGTCCAGATCCTCGAGAAGCCCTTTGACATCGAGGCGCTGGTAGCCAGAGTCCGCCAGATGATCGCCTGACCTACAGGCCCTCGTCCAGGCCCTCGCCGCCCGGCGCCTCGTCCGCGGGCATCTCGCCCGCTTCCATCTGCTCGACCATCGCGTTGAAGTCCTCGCCCAGGTCCTCGCCCATAGCCGAGCCCATCTTGCGCGCCCAGCGGGCCACGCTCTTCGGATCGTTCTCGTCCAGGTCGCCAAAGGAGCTCGGGTCGGCCAGGTCCTCGATCCGGCTCTCCTCGGATTTCATGACCGCCACCCGTGAGACCAGGCGGGCGAGGTCGGTCGAGCTGCAATGGGGGCAGGCCGGCGTTGCCTGTGCGGCCGCCGAGAAGGTCTGGTAGTACAGGCTGGCGCGCTTGCCACAAGCAGCGCAGCGGTATTCGTAAATGGGCATGGGTCACCAGATGAGGCAATGATGAATGAAGAAGGAGGAGTGACGGGCTCTGCTAGTCATCCCTCATTCCTTTCGCGCAGCGGGCCGCCGGTGCTGACCATGCGTTCGATCCCAGGGCGGCTGATACGCCACACCTTGCCCAGCTTGACAGCCGGCAGGATGCCTTCTCGGCACCACTTGGCCACCGTGCTGGGCGTGGCCTTGAGGTAGGCTGCCGCCTCCAGGACGGTCAGGAACTGGCCGTTTGCCGCGGCTCGGAACTCGCGGTCGTTCGGTCGCTCGCTCATCGTCGTAGGGCAGCCGAGCAGCAGCCGGCTCGCGGCCGCACGGGAGGCGCGGTGTACCCTTGCGCGAGCCATGCTGGGTGCCGGGCCAACGTCCTCCCCAGCTCAGTATTCGGCACGTCCCAGGAAGCCCCTGACACCGAGAGCCCTGCCTGCGGAGCTATTTGCGACGTGGCCTGTCATCATAGAGCATCAGACCGATCGAGAGCAAGCCCCCGTATTCCCTCAGCCAAAATGTTACCGGCGGGTCTACAGTTCCCTCAGATGAGAATGTTACCGAGGGGGCTATGCCGGACAGCGAGGCGATGACGATTGACGAGCGACGGAAATGCCTCAAGCGGCTGCAGCGGCGCTACCTGGCGGCGAGTCGGGCGGAGCTCCCCACCCCTGCCCGGCACGACCACGCCCCCATACCCACGAACCAACGAAAGGAGCGGCGGCCCCGGTCACATTCTCAGTTGAGGGAACCGTCCCTCAGGACAACCCTTCGGTAACATTATCACTGGCCCGGGCAGCAGCCTCCGCGAGGTGCTGCGGTGGCTGGCCGAGCAGTATCCGGCCTTTGCTGAGACAGCGCTCCAACCCGGCACGGGCCGGCTGGTGCCCCACGTGGTTCTGCTGGTGAACGGACAGCGCGTGGTGGCGCCCGAAGCGTACGAAGCCTTGCTGCAGGATGGCGACGAACTGGTGTTGCTGCCCTCCTGCGCAGGCGGGTGCAACCAGAGGTGAGGGATGGGGTAGTGCTCTCCGAGCCGCGCGTCCGTCTCAGCCAGTTCTGCGCCGCCCGAGCAGGCCGCGCGGGCCGAGCAGCGCCGAGGCGGCGAAGCACGCGCCGAGCGCGAGCACGAGCACGGCCGCCGGCGCCACGGGCAGGTAGTAGGCAATGTACAGGCCCGCCACCCCGGCCACGCCCGCCGCCAGCGCGGCGACCAGCATGGTCCGGCCGAGCGGGCCGCCCCAGAACTGCGCCGTCGCCGCGGGCGTGACCAGCACCGCCACGGGCAGGATGACGCCCACGGCCCCGACGCCAACGATCGCCGTCCCCGCCACCATGGCCAGCAACACCAGGTCGAGCAGGGCCACCGGCAGCCCCAGCGCCCGCGCGGCGAGCGGGTCGAACGTGCTCAGCACGAGCGGCCGGTGCAGGAGCGCGAACGCGGCGAGCAGCGCCAGCACCAGCAGCGCGCTGGTGGCCAGCTCGGCGGGCCCGACGCCCAGCAGGTTGCCCGTCACGGCGGCGGCCACGTTGGCGGAACGCACCCGCAGCAGGCCGACGAGGACCACCCCGAGTGCGAACAGGCCAATGAAGGTGATGCCCACAGCGCTGTCGTCGCGCACCTCCGGCGAGGCCCGTCGCAGCCCGAACACGGCGGCTACGGTGACCAACGCGCCCAGCGCCGCGCCCAGCGTGGGGCTCGCCCGCAGCACGGCGGCCAGCACCAGGGCCGGAAACACCGTATGCGCGAGCGCGTGCGCGAAGAAGGTCAGGTTGCGGTGGACGACGAACGGACCCACCAGGCCGGCCGCAACCGCCAGCAAGGCCGTCTCGAGCAGCCCGTTGACCATGAAGGGATAGGCCAGCGGGTCGACCAGCAGGCGGAGCGGGTCCATCGGGCTAGCGGCCCGCCAGGGCCGGGCGCGGCGTCCGTCTCCGGGCCCACCCTCGCAGGACCCCTCGCGGCGACACCAGCAGCGCTGCCAGGAACAGGGCCACGGCCGCCAGGACGACGCTGCCGCCCGTGGCCAGGCGCAGGTAATAGGAAGCGTACAGCCCGAGCACCCCGGCCAGGCCCCCCAGACCGGCGCTGACGGCCATCTGCGTCCACACCCGCCGGGCGAGCAGCCGGGCGGCCGCGGGCGGCACGATCAGCAGCGCGGTCACCAGCACGCTGCCGACCACTGCCACGCCAGCCACGACCGCCAGGGCGATCAGCCCGTAGAGCGCGGCGTCGAGCAGCCCGACGGGCAGGCCGGCCACCCGGGCCGCGGTGGGGTCGAACGAAGCGAAGACGAGCGGCCGGTACAGCAGCACGACCACGCCCACCACCCACAGCGCCACCAGCGCGCTCAGGGCGATGTCAACGGGGCCCGCGGCAAGGGGGTTGCCGAAGAGGATCTCCGTCAGGTCGTTCAGGTAGCTGCCGGTGGCGCTGATCATGGCCAGCCCGAGCGCGAAGGCCGAGGTGAACACGATGGCGATCGAGGCGTCGCCGCCGAGCCAGCCGCGGCGGGCGAGCAGCGCCATCCCCCAGGCGGCGAGCAGCGCCGACACCACCCCCCACGCCTCGAAGCTGGTGCGCGTCAGGAAGCCGACGACGACCCCCGGCACCGCGCAGTGCGCCAGCGCGTCGCCGATGAAGGACAGCCCGCGCCAGACCACCAGCACGCCCAGCACCCCACAGCCCATGCTGACGGCGATCACCGCCAGCATCGCCCGCCGGGTGAGGTCGAACCGCCAGGGGTCGGCCAGCAAGTCGAGCACGGCTACTACCGCCCCGTTCGCCGGTGTGGATGCCGCCCCGCAGGCGCCGCCTCGTGCTCGGGATGCCCCGCCGGCCCCGCGTCGTGCGGCAGTGCGGGGCCGAGCGTGGCCCGGGTGACCTCCTCGCCCAGGTCCCGGTTCAGGCCAATGCCGCTGCTGCCATAGGTGCGAACCAGCGCGTCCGTCGTCAGCACCTCGTGCGGCGGACCAAAGGCCATGACCCGCCCGTTCAGCAGGCACAGTCGATCGCACACTCTGGCGGCCTCGGCCAGATCGTGGGTTGCCAGCACAGTCGCCAGGCCGCGGCTGCGCAGGTCGGCCAGCAGGTCGAGCACGATCGCCTGGGTGGTCGCGTCGACGCCGGTGAGCGGCTCGTCGAGCAGCAGCACGTCGCCCTCCTGGGCAAGCGCTCGCGCCAGGAACACCCGCTGCTGCTGGCCTCCGGACAGCTCGCCGATCAAGGCGCGGCGCTGCGGGCCCATGCCGAGCCGCTCGAGGGCCGCATGGGCGGCCTGCCGATCGGCTTTGCCGGGCCGCCCGAGGAGGCCCAGGCGTCCCTGCCGCCCGAGCAGCACGACATCCTCCACCGTGAGTGGGAAGTCCCAGTCCACCTCGTGGCGCTGCGGCACGTAGGCCAGCCGCGTGCTGGGCGCGCCCCCGCGTCCCAGCGGCATCCCGTCCAGTCCGATGCTGCCGCCCGCGCGGGGCACCAGGCCGACAATGGCCTTCAGCAGCGTGCTCTTGCCGGCGCCGTTGGGCCCCAGCAGGCCGAGGATCTCGCCGTGGGCGCACGCCACGGACACTCCGTCCAGCACCAGCCGGTGGTCGTAGGCGACGGAGAGGTCCTGGATGACGAGCCCGGTGCCGGGCGCAGCCGGATGGGGAGCGTCGGTCAACGCAGCCCCTCGACGATCTGGCGGGTGTTGAACAGCATGGCCTTGATGTACGTGTCGCCCTCACTGCCGGGCGCGCCGAGCGCATCGCCGTACAGGTTGGAGTAGATCTTGATACCCGCCTCCTGGGCAATTTGCTGCTCCAGGCGCGGGCTCAGGTTGGTCTCGGTGAAGATCGCCTTGACGTGCTGCTCCTTGATGTCCTGGATCAGCTTCCTCACCTCGCCGGCCGACGGCTCGGCCTCCGTGCTCAGGCTCGGAATGACCGAGCCGACGAACACGAGCCCATAGTGACGGACGTAGTAGCCGAAGGCGTCGTGATTGGTCACCAGCCTCCGCTGCTCGGACGGGATGGTCGCGATCTGCTGCTTGATCTGCTGGTCCAACTGGTCGAGCTGCCGGTTGTAGGCCGCGGCGTTGGCCGCGTACACCGTCTGGCCGGGTGCGTCCAGCCTGGCGAGCGCGTCGCGGATCACGTCCACCATCTTCTGCGTGTTGGCGGGGTCCTGCCAGACGTGGGGATCGCCCTCGGGCTCCTCCGGGTCGTCGCCCTTCTCGATCTGCAACTTCGCGGCCCCAGCCAGCTCTACCACTTGCACCCCCGGGCGCGCGTTCCGTGCCAGGGCGTCGAGCCACGGCTCCAGGCCGATGCCGATGGCCAGCACCACGTCGGCCTGGGCGATCTTGCGCGCGTCCTCGGCGGTGGGCTGGTAGTCGTGGGCGTCGTCGTCGGGCCCGAGGATGGGCACCACGGTGATCCGGTCGCCGCCGACGTTGCGCGCGAAGTCCTGGATGTGCGTGGTGGTCGCCACCACGTTCAGCTTGCGGGCGGGCGTCGGGGCCGACCTGGCCGCCGGGGCAGCGGCCGGGGCCGGCTGAGTCGCCGGCGCCTGAGTGGCGGCGGGCGGCCTCGGTGCCTCGGTCGGCGACGGCGCCGCGGCCGGAGCGCAAGCCCAGACGGTGAACAGCGCGATGATCGCGGCGACGACGGGAACGCCACGGGGGGTGCGAACAATTCGACCCATGAGAACATCCCGGCCAGCGGCCACAGATACGATACTGAGACATTGTATCATCATCTGGCGAACTCGTCAAGGCCCCGGCCCCGTGCAGCCGGCCTCTCGGTGTTCACCTGTACGCTGCAGCGCCTATCTCAAAAGTGGTATGCTTCTTGAGACATGGTCCGCAAGACAGCACACAGCGCCAACGTATCGCGCGCCGGCTGGATGCTCCAGCGACTGGCGGAGGAGGGGCTCCGCCACACCGAGCAGCGGGCGATCGTCGTGCAGGCGATCGTCGACAAGCGCGGGGCCTTCACGGCCGAGGGCCTCGTGGACGAGCTTCAGCCGCGCGGGGTCGCCCGCGCCACGGTCTATCGGACCGTGGAAGTGCTAGAACGCGTTGGCCTGCTGGCGCGCATCCACCTGGATAACCGCCACGGCTACACGGTCTGCGAGGAGGGCCATCACCACCACCTGCTGTGCGAGCGGTGCGGAGTCGTGATCCCCGTGGACGCCTCGGACGTGGAAGTGGCGATCCGTCGCCTCGCCGATGCGCTGAGATTCCAGGTGGATACGCACTTGCTCGAGTTCGCCGGGCTGTGCGAGGCCTGCCAGGCGAGAAACGGGCGCACGGGTTCCGCCCCTTGAGCCGGCGCCGCGCCGACGGGCGCACCTCTATCCAGGACCGGGTGGCGGTCGCAACTTTCGTCGGTCCGGGCGCGTCTTAGAGTCGAGCGAGCAGCGGTCAGCCAGCAGTGTACTCCTCCTGACCACTGGCCACTGAAAGACAATCGAGATGGCAGAGCCGAGCCCGTCGGTGGTGTGGCGCGCGCAGCAGGGCGACAAGGCGGCGCTCGTCGAGCTGGTGACGAGCCAGCAGAGCTACCTGTATAGTATCGCCCTCGGCGTGGTGGGCAATCCGGCCGACGCGGCCGACGTGACCCAGGACGCGGCCATCCGCCTGCTGCGCTCGCTCTCGACCTATCGCGGGGAGACCCGCTTCACCACCTGGCTGTACCGCCTGGTCGTCAACCTCGCTCTCGATCACCTGCGGCGCAGGGGGCACCGCGAGACCTCGCTGGACCAGGAGCCGGGGGAGGGGTACTATGAGGTGGAGGACACGGATCCCCTGGTGGACCCTCTGGTCCACCTGGACCGGCAGGAGACGGCCGCCCGGGTACGGAGCGCGCTGGCGCGCCTGCCCGCCGTCCAGCGCGCGGCGCTGACCATGTATTACTTCGACGACATGCCTTACGAGGAGATCGCCCGGGCGCTCGGGCTGCCGCTCAACACGCTCAAGAGCCACCTGCGGCGCGCCAGGCAGCGCATGGCCCAGCTTCTGGATGAGCGGGAGGTCGCATGGACTGTCGCCACGTAGCCGAGTGGTTGGAGCTGCGACCCGAGGACGCCTCCGAGCGTGCGGCGCTGGAGGTACACCTGCAGCGCTGCGCCGCATGCGCGGCCCGCGCGCAGCGAGGCGCCCGACTCGACGACCTGCTGCGCGCCAGCCTGGTCACCCCGCCGCCCGCGCAGCTCAGCCGGCGCCTGATCGCGCTGGCACGGTTGGAGGTCGCAGCCGGTTGGAGTTTGGAGGTTGGAGGTTGGAGGACAGGCAGGTCCTCCAACCTCCAACCTCCAACCCGGACGCCGCCAACCCGGCGGCCACCGCGGCCGGAGGAGCGGGCGGCAGCCTACGTGCTGGCCGGCCTGGCGGCCATCATGCTGGGGAGCCTCGTCGGCCCAGGCCAGTGGCTGCTGGTGCTCGGCCTGGCCTGGGACGTGCTCACCTCGGCCCAGGTGGTCCTCACCTCGCCGGTCATGTGGCTGCTGCCCGATCCAGCCGACCTGGTGGCCTGGCTCGCGCCGGCTCTGGCGGTGCTGCTGCTGGCCTGGGCGTTGCGGAGTGATTCAGTGCTGAGTCCTGAGTCCTGAGTAGAGGTCCCTCACTCAGGACTCAGGACTCAGCACTCAGGACTGACTCAGGACCGGCCATGGCGAGGGACACGCTGGGCGTCCTGGAGACGACCGAACCGGTGGCGGAAGCCGCCGGGTATGTCGCCATCGAGTCCGACCTGGTCGAGCAGGTGGCGGACAGCCTGGCCAGCCGGCCCTTTCGCCCGCCGCCCTGGCGCGTGTGGCCCCATTTCTGGGGCGACCCGGAGCACACGGCCAACTACGTGCTGCTCCTGGACGCCCTCAACTTCTGCTTCTGGGGCGATCCCAAGTGGCAGGTGGAGTATGAGGGCCGCACGTTTGACGGCTACGCGGCGCTGGCGGCTGCGCTGCGGCGGGCGATCGACGAGGGCAAGCCGATCCTCGAGGCGGACTACCTGGCCGAGTTGAGCCGGGAGCAACTCGAGCGCCTGCTGCGCGGGCGCGGGACGCTGCACCTGCTGGACGCCCGGCTGCGGCACGCGCGCGAGGTGGGCTTTGTGCTGGGCGAGCGCTACGGCGGGTCCTTCGCCCGCTTCATCGTCGAGCAGGGCCAGGGCAGCGTGGTGCGCCTGGTGCGCAGCCTCGTGCGCGAGTTCCCGTCCTTCAACGACGTGGCCGCCTACCAGGGGCGCGAGGTGCGCTTCTACAAGCGGGCCCAGTTGCTGGCCAGCGACCTGTACGGGGCCTTCGAAGGGCAGAGCTTCGGGGGCTTTGGCGACCTGGAGCGGTTGACCGCCTTCGCCGATTACAAGGTGCCGCAGGTGCTGCGCGAGCTGGGCATCCTGGCGTACGCGGCGGAGCTGGCCGAGGCGGTCGACCACCAGCGGCCCCTGGCCGCCGGCAGCCCCGCGGAAGTGGAGATCCGGGCTGCCACCATCCTGGCCGTCGAGTATCTGCGCCGCGCGCTCGCCGCCAGGGGAGTTGCGGTGCGGGCGTTCGAGCTGGACTGGCATCTGTGGACGCTGGGGCAGGAGCTGCGCGCGCCGTGCCCGTATCATCGGACCCTGACCGCGGCATACTGAGTCCACCCTACCGCAGAGACGCCGAGCCGCAGAGCGCATGCATTCAGCTTTTCTGAACCTCTCGGCGCGCTCTGCGGTGAATTGCGAGAGGCACTTGAAGGCATGGCTGCGCTGAGCTTTACCCTCACTCATACAAGCGCGCGCTCGGCCGCGCGCGCAGGGGTCATCCAGGTGCCCCACGGCCGCGTGGAGACCCCCGCGTTCATGGTCGTGGGCACCCAGGCGACGGTCAAGAGCCTGACCCCAGCCGACCTGCGCGAGCTGGGCGTGCAGATCGTGCTGGCCAACACCTACCACCTCTCTCTGCGCCCCGGCGCCGAGCTGGTCGCCCGGCTGGGTGGCCTGCACCACTTCATGGGCTGGGACGGGCCGCTCATCACCGATAGCGGCGGCTACCAGGTGTTCAGCCTCGGCTTCGCCCTGGAGCACGGGGTGGGCAAGCAGGTGGGGATGTTCCCGGCCGAGGCGGCGCGGGGCGGTGGCCCGCGCCCGGCGCAGGGCCAGAAGCCGAAGCTCGCCCGGGTAGACGACGACGGCGTCACCTTCACCTCGCACCTGGACGGCTCGACCCATCGCCTGACACCCGAGCGGTCGATCGACATCCAGCAGCAGCTCGGGGCAGACATCATCCTGGCCTTTGACGAGCCCACCTCGCCGCTCCACGACTACGACTACACCCGCCAGGCGCTGGAGCGGACCCACCGCTGGGCCGACCGCTGTCTGGCAGCCAAGACGCGGGCGGACCAGGCGCTGTTCGGCATCGTCCAGGGGGGCGCCTTCCGCGACCTACGCGAGGAGAGCGCCCGCTTCATGGCCGCGCGGCCCATCGAGGGCTTCGCCATCGGCGGCTCGCTGGGCAAGTCCAAGCAGGACATGCATGCCATCCTGGAGTGGACCGTGCCGCTGCTGGCCGAGGACAGGCCGCGCCACCTGCTGGGCATTGGCGAGCCGGAGGACTTGCTGGAGGCGGTGGAGCGGGGGATCGACCTGTTCGACTGCGTGGCCCCCACCCGCTACGCCCGCCACGGAGTGCTCTACACTCACCGCGGCAAGCTCACCCTCACCAACGCGGTCTTTCGCGAAGACCCGGGCCCGATCGAGCCGGGCTGCACCTGCTCAACCTGCGCCCGCTTCTCACGCGCCTACCTGCGCCACCTGTTCGTAGCCGAGGAACTGCTCTCCTACCGCCTGGCGACCATCCACAACCTGCACTTCATCCTCTCCCTGGTGCGCCAGGCGCGCCAGGCGATTCTGGATGACAACCTGGCCGCCTATAGGGAACAATTCCTCCAGCAGTACCTGAGTGCTGAGTGCTGAGTGTTGAGTGCTGAGTAGAGGTCCCGTAGGCTCACTCAGGACTCAGGACTCAGGACTCAGCACTAACCCCGGGAGGAGACCGTGGCTGAGGTTCAGTGTGCGCGCTGTGGGACGCGGGGGCCGGGCCTGGAGCAGCCGCCCATGCCTGGACGCTATGGCGAGGCCATTCTGGCCAATACCTGCGCCGAGTGCTGGAAAGCCTGGCAGACCGAGCAGACGCTGGTCATCAACCACTACCGCCTGCGCCCCCACATCCCCTACGACCGCCAGCAGCTCTACCGCCACATGAGCGAGTTCCTGAAGCTGGACGTGGTGTAAGGGAGGGCGCAAGTAGACGAGCGAAACCTCGGCAACGGCGAACTGCCCATCCTTCCACGAGATCGCCTCCGCCTGGTTGCTGGCTGCTCGGAGCATTCCGGCACACTACCTGCGCTTGGGGATGGTGGAAAGCACGATGAGTTCTGCGGCGGCCTGACTCCTTGGGACTGTCTGAGCCACACAACGACGCGACCGCTGGGGCAGCGCGCCCTGCTGCGGGACCGGCCTTGCGAGCCCTGTCCGCGACCACGTACCAGGAAGCGCTGCGCTCGCTGGGGGCGCTCCTGGATCGAGAACGGCAGACGCTGCTGGCCCAGGGAATGGCGGCCGCGCAGCAGCCGCTCCCCGGCCACCTGGTGCTGGCCGAGCATGCGGTCGAGGGAGCGCTGATGCTCGCGGTGGACGACCGGGTGCGCCGGTTCGACGCCGCGGGCATCGAGGCGATCGTGCTGGCGACGCGCACGCGGCGGGGGCTACCGGGCGCTGAAGCCGGCCCCATCTCTGACCTGTTGCGCGCCGTCGGCTCCGCCCTCGACGACCTGAGCGCGGAGGCGATCCACGTGGACCTGCGCCCCGACCTGCTGCGCGTGCGGTTCCACGATGGCAGCGTTGGGCTGGAGCGGGAACTGGTCTATTCGCACGACGATCTGCAGGCGCTCCGGGAAGCGGCGGCAGCCCGCCGCAAGGGTGTCCGGGCGCGACGCCTGATCGTCCTCCACGAGGATCCGGCCGCCGCCCGGCACCTGCAAGCCGCGCTCGCCGCGGAATTCGCGGTGGAAAGCGTGCCAACCAGCTATGCCTCCGCCGTGGCGGCGGCGGAAGTGGCGCCAGACCTGGCCCTGGTGTGCGCCGCGCACGATGGGGATGCCTCCCTGCGCGCCGTGGCCACGTTGCGGAGTGCGCCCCGCTCGCAGCCCCTACCCATCCTGGTGGTCCTCCCGAGCGGACACCCGCTCTCCCCGTCAGCCGTGCGTGGCGCGGGCGCCGACGAGGTGCTGGTGGAACCGCTGGCGGCCGCCCAGGTCCGCGCCACGCTCCGCGGCTGGTGCCTGCGCGGGCCGGCGGTCGAGAGCCCTGCGCCCGACGATGGCGACGGCACCAGGGTGCGCGCGCCCGCGAATGGACTGCTGGACCTGACCCCCCTGGCCAGCCCATTCCGGCCTCTCGCGCCCGGTCCGCTAAGTCCAGTCCCACTGGCCCCTCCGCTGATCACGGTCAGGACTGCGTCGGTCCTGTTCACGGACCTGCGTGGGTTCACCGGCCTCGCCGAGCGCTTCGCCGATGACCCGGCCGACCTGCTGATCATCGTGAACGAGCACCTGTCAGCCGTCGTCCGGGCGATTGCCGGCTGCGGGGGAGTCATCGAGAAGTTCGTGGGCGACGGCGTGCTGGCAACCTTCGGGGCGCGGACGGAGCTGCCCGGCCACCGCGAGCGAGCTATCGCCGCCGCGGTCGAGGCGGTGTACGCCAACGAGCTGCTCAACCGCCGCCGCGCGCCCCGCTGGGGTTTTCGACTCGAGGTCGGGGTGGGCGTCGCCATTGGCAAGATCGTACTCGGGCGGATCGGCCCGCCGGAGCGGGCGGAACTCGGGGTGCTGGGCGACCCGATCAACGTGGCCGCCCGTCTGGTGGCCCAGGCCAGGCCAGGCGAAGTGCTGTTGGCGGAAGGCGTCTACAGCAAGGCGGAGCACGGCGCGCGCGCCGAGTTCGTGGGCCACTTCGCCGTGCGCGGGCGGGTGGGCGGCGTGGGTATCTACCGGCTCACCCCCCTCGGAGACCGATCGCGCTGCAGTACGGAGGCGGTGTGAGCCATGCCCGGCAGCCGGTCCGTTCTTCACGCCGAGACGCAGAGACGCAGAGAGCCTTTCTAAAGAATCTCTGCGTCTCTGCGTCTCGGCGGTGAAGAACGGACCGGCGTCTCCGCCAGCCGCTCCTCCACGCGCCGCAGTGAGCCCTCCAGGCGGTCCTGGCGCAGGGCAAAGGTGAGGTCGCCGCGCGTGCGTTCCATGATGGCGCGCGTGGCGTCGGTCGTGCGGCGCAGGCCGCCGGTGAGGGCGTCCGGGTAGTCCATGGTCACCAGCAGGGAGTAGATCTCGTCCATGGTGCGCAGGATCTCCTCCGCCCGACTGAGGTCGCCCCGGCGAAGCTGGTCCAGGATGGCGCGCCGCAACTCGCCCACCGCCTCGGCCAGCCCGTTCAGGAAAGGGGCCACCGCCACGCCCAGGGACTCCGGCTCCGGCAACGGCTCGCCGCGGATGAGGGCGTAGGTCGCCTCCGCCTCTACGTACTCCTTCTGCGCGTCCTGCACGTAGCCGGTATAGAAGAGGTCGGGGTAGAGTGCGAGGTCGCGGGCCAGCGTGTCGCTCCGCTGGCGCGCCGTGTCCAGCAGGCCGCGCGCGTGCTGGAACTCCCCCCGGTGGACCGCGCGAATGCTATTGGCGCAGGTGCGCACCAGTTCGCGCGAGTCTACCAGCGCCCGCTCGCGCGCCTGGTGCCTGGCGTCCAGCGCGCTCCGCGCCCAGGTATCGATCTGGTCTATCGTCGCCACCCGTTCCTCCCCGCGGCCAGCCGGCAGAAGGCAGAAGGCAGTCGGCAGTGGCTCTGCCTTCTGCAGTGTCCTGCCCCGCAGTAGTTCCCGCTGGTGGTCTGGTGCTCCTGATTCGTAGGGTGGTATCCGAGCCGCGACCGTGAGGTCCTTCGACGGGCTCAGGATGAGCGGACCCGGGTCCGCGCTCCCTCACGGTCGCGGCTCGGATACTACCCCTCACTTCATGTGTTACCGAGCACTGGCTGACTATCTAAACTGCCTATTGCCTTCTGCGCTCATTGTAGCCGGCCGGGGCTACACGGTGCTGGTGGTGGAACGCGACATGCACTGCGCGGGTGAGCCTGGCGGGCCTGGTGCTCCTGTCAAGCGTTGTGTGAGGGGGTCTATCCGAGCCGCGACCGTGAGGTCCTTCGACGGGCTCAGGATGAGCGGACCCCGGGGTCCTCCGCTCATCCTGAGCCTGTCGAAGGGCCTGAGCCCGTCGAAGGACCTCACGGTCGCGTCTCGGATAGAACTCGTCAGTTGAGGCGTAACAGAGCACCAGCTGGCGATCCTGTCACTCCTGGAGCGTGCCACGTCTAGCCTGCGCGAACCTGAAACCGCAGTTCAGCCTGCCGGCGCGGAGCGACGCGCCGGGGACGGATCGAGCAGTCCGACGACCCAACCGGCCTGGCCGGGCGCCCTGCTGGCCGACGCCCGCCTCCAACTGGTGCTGACCAGCTTCCTGGCCCTCTTCTTCGAGCTGCTGTGCATCCGCTGGATTCCGTCCTACGTTCGCTACCTGAGCTTCTTCACCAACTTCATCCTGCTGGCCAGCTTCCTGGGCATCGGGGTGGGCATCCTCTCTGCCCGTCGCCAGCGGCTGCTGCTGCCGCCCTTCCCGTGGCTGGCGCTGCTGCTCGCCGCGGTCGTGGCCCTGAACCGCTTCGAGCTGCGCATCAACTCCACCCAGGTGCTGTACTACGGCGTAGGCGAGGGCGGCGCTTCGGCCGAGAACTACCTGGTGCTGCCGCTGATCTTCCTGCTGGTGGCCGTGGCCTTCATCTGCCTGACCCGACCGCTCGGCGTGCTGCTGGTCCAGCTCCCACCGCTGAAAGCCTACGCGCTCGACATCCTCGGCAGCCTGGCCGGCATCGCCGCCTTCTTCGTGGTCTCCTTGCTGGAGCTGCCGCCGGTGGCCTGGTTCGGGCTGCTCGCGCTGGCGCTGCTGCCGCTGCTGAACCGCCGCGGCCTGCTGGTGAGCTTGCTGCCGCTGGGAGGGCTGGTGGCCCTGGCGGCCGTGCTCGGGCTGGGCAGCTCCTGGTCGCCCTACTACCGCGTCCAGGTCTATCCGGCCGAGGAGGGCGGCTACATCGTCGACGTGAACAACAGCGGCGGCTTCCAGTCCATGATCCCGTCGCAGAAGAAGGAGGTCTTCTACGCGCGGGTCTACGAGCTGTTCCCCCAGCGGCGCTTCCAGCGGGCGCTGATCATCGGCGCGGGCAGCGGCTCCGATACCGCCATCGCCCTGCAGCATGGCGTCGGCCACGTGGACGCGGTGGAGATCGACCCGGTCATCCTGCGCCTGGGCGAGCAGCTCCACCCGGAGCAGCCCTACGCCGACCCGCGGGTGGCGCTGCACGTGGAGGATGGGCGCGCCTTCCTGCGGAACACCGACCAGACGTACGACCTGATCGTCTTCGCCCTGCCGGACTCGCTGACTCTGACCTCCAGCTTCTCCAGCCTGCGCCTGGAGAGCTTCCTGTTCACCGACCAATCGTTCGCGGCGGTCGCCCAACACCTCGCCCCGGACGGGATCGTCGTCCTCTACAACTACTACCGTGAGGACTGGCTGGTGGCCAAGCTGGCGGGCATGCTGGAGCGCGCCTTCGGCCGCTCGCCCTACGTGACCACCTATGGCGGCTGGGGCAAGGCGGCGGTGCTGGTTTCCGGGCCGGGCATGGACCAGCTCCCAGCGGCGCTCCAGCGGCCCTTCCAGGCCGAGCAGGCGTCCTCCAGGGGTGACCAGTTGCCGCTGCTGGGCGCGGGGCTCTACAGCGCGACCGCCCCGCCGGCCGCGACCGACGACTGGCCGTTCCTCTACCTACCCCAGCCGACCCTGCCCTGGGTGTACGTCGGCTCGCTGGCGCTGATCGCGGGCCTCGCCCTGGTGTTGCTGCGGGTTGCTGCCCCGCTGCAGGCGCTGGCCAGGTTCGACTGGCACTTCTTCTTCCTGGGCGCGGCCTTCATGCTGCTGGAGACCCGCAGTCTGGTCGGCTTCGCGCTGCTGTTCGGCTCGACCTGGATGGTCAACTCGCTGGTCTTCTTCGCCATCCTGACCAGTGTGCTCCTGGCCATCGCGTTCAACGCGCGGGTGCGGGTGCGCCGCATCGGCCTGTTCTACGTGGGGCTCTTCGGCGCGCTGGCGCTGAACTACCTGCTGCCGCCGGAGGCGCTGCTGTTCGAGAGTCCCATGCTGCGCTACGGGCTGGCCAGCCTGCTCGCCTTCTCGCCCATCTTTCTGGCCAACGTGGTCTTCAGCCACTCCTTCCGGGACACGCATGCCGCCGACCTGGCCTTCGCCTCGAACCTGCTGGGGGTGATGGTGGGAGGCATGCTGGAGTACCTGTCGCTGGCCCTCGGCTACCGCCACCTGCTGCTGCTGGCCATCGCCTTCTACGTCGCCGCGCTGGCGCTGTATCGCCACGCGCTTGCGAAGTGAGCAGGCGAGAGGCGACCGGCAAGAGCGCGCGCGCTCTTGCCGGTCG
>JACQUR010000212.1 GCA_016210245.1 Chloroflexota bacterium | reverse complement strand
ACGTCGATGAGCTGCTGGAGAAAAGGCGGGTCCGCGTCGACCATGTCGTCGCCCCAGAGCATGCCGAATGGCTCATCGGCGATGGCGTCGCGCGCCACCAGCACCGCGTGTCCGTTGCCCGCGGGCTCCTTCTGGCGCACGTACACGAAGTTGGCCGCGTCGGCAGGCCGGCGCACCTCCTCCAGCAGGTCGAGCTTGCCGGCGGCCTTCAGACGCTGCTCCAGCTCGTAGGCGTAGTCGAAATGGTCCTCGATGGCCCGCTTGTAGACGCCGGTGACCACCACCACCGTCTCGACCCCTGACGCCACGGCGTCTTCGACGATATACTGGATGATCGGCTTGTCGACCACCGGCAGCATCTCCTTGGGCACCGCCTTCGTAGCGGGCAGGAAGCGAGTTCCCAGCCCCGCCGCTGGGATGACTACCTTACGCACTCTCATGGAACCGCGGCTTCCTCCTTCGATCGTCTTAGGGCTTCGGTTGCGGCAGCAGCAGGCTGGCCCGCGCGCGCCTCCGCCCTCGCCGCCCGCTGCTGGCGCTGCTCGAGGGCGGTGCGGTAGAAGGACAGCATCGCCACCATCACCGCCATGATGGGGATGCCGAAGACGACGCCCCACGCGCCGGCCAGCTTCATTCCCGCCAGGACGGCGAAGAACACCAGCAGCGGGTGCAGCCCAACCATAGAGCCCACCAGCCTGGGGGCAATCACGTTCACCACCACCTGCTGCAGGGCGAGCACCAGCCCCAGCACCAGCCACAGCACCTGCGGCTTGGTGAAGTAGGCCAGCGCCACCGGGAGCACCAGCGCCAGCGGTGGGCCAATGAACGGCACCATCATCACCAGCCCGCTCGCCAGGCTGGAGAGCAGCACTAGGTCCAGGCCGGTCGCGGCCATGATCAGCGCGGTGCCAATGCCGTTCAGCAGCCCCTGGATCAGTTGGCTGCGCAGAAAGCCGGCGAAGGCCTGGTGGACGCTGGCAAACAGATACTCCGCGTCGCCGCGGGCCTGCTCGGGCAGCGCGGCCAGCACGCTGTGCGCGATCCGCTCTCCGTCCAGCATGAAGTAGAACGACAGGATGGCCACCAGGGTCACCTCGAGCAGCAGCGTGGCCACGCCGGTGGCGATGCCCAGGGCGTTGGAGAGCATCTGGGGGCCGAGCGCTTCCGCCCGGCGCGCCAGGTCGGGGTAGTCGAGGGTGTGCGCCAGGTCCACGTCGATCCCGCGCTCGGCCAGGCCTGCCTGGAGCGCCTTGAGCTGCACGCCCAGCGCCTCCACGAAGCCGGGGAACTGATTGGCAGCCTCGGTGATCTGGTACGAGAGCACCGGCACCAGCAGCACCACGCCCGCCGACAGGGCGAGCAGCAGCCACAGGTAGGTCAGGCTGACCGCGGCCGAGCGGGGCATGCGGGTGGCGCGCTGCAAGGCCAGGACCACGGGTTCGAGCACGAAGGCGAGCAGCCAGGCCATCAGGAAGAGCAGGATGATCTCGCTGAACTGCAGCAGCGCCTGCCAGAGCATGCTCACCAGGTACAGGCTGGCAATGAGCACCATCACGATGACCAGCGCTTTGAGCCACGGATCGCGAATCATCGAGGCCAGGCCATGAAGCAGCAGCTAGCCATCAGCCATCAGCCGCCAGTGGCCAGGTGAGGGCTGCACGCCGACAGGAAGTAAGCGTGTGCGAGCAGGCGGGCCATCACTCTCCATTCTATACTGAGTCGACCGCCGAAAGTCCACCGTTCACCGTCCGCCCGGCAACCGGCGCGAGCCCGGCCTGAATTCGTGAGATCGAGCCCGGAAGCTCACTTGAGGAGCGGCCGCCGGTGGGGACACAATCGAGTGGCCCCTGTGGAGGGCGGACCTAACCCCCCGGCCCCCTTCCCTGGCAGGGAAGGGGGCCGGGGGGTTAGGTCCGGCCCCGCGTCCCGGTCCCCTGCGGCGCCCGGGCCTGAGAGAGCAGGTAGCAAGACTGAGGGTGAGGACACGCCAGGTGAATCCACCATCCAGGATCCAGAGTCTAGAATCGTCCGGCCTCTATCTGGTCACCGACGACCGCTTGCCGCTGGCCAGCCTGCTGGAGAAGACGCGCCAGGCGCTCGAGGCCGGAGTGCGGGTGGTGCAGTTCCGCGACAAGCGCGCCACGAAGCGTGAGCTGCTCGCCCGGGGCGCGCCCCTGCGCGACCTGTGCGCCGCCCGTGGCGCCCTCTTCCTGGTCAACGACCACCTGGACGTCGCCCTCGCGCTCGAGGCCGACGGGGTCCACGTCGGCCAGGACGATTTCCCCGCCGACCGAGCGCGCGCCCTGCTCGGCTCCGGGGCGCTGCTCGGGCTCTCCGTCTCTGCCGTGGACGAAGCGGTAGCCGCGCCCGGGCTGCAGGTCGACTATCTCGGGGTCGGGGCCATGTACCCCACCGACACCAAGCCCGACGCCGAGTATGGCGGCCTCGAGCTGCTCCGCGCGGTGCGGCGGCAGGTACCACTCCCGCTGGTTGGCATCGGCGGCATCACCCTCGAGCGTGCGCCCGAGGTGATCGCCGCTGGCGCGGACGGCGTGGCCGTCGTCAGCGCGGTCTACGGTGCGCCCGACGCCGGGCTGGCCGCCGAGCGCCTCCTGGCCGCCATCGCCGCCGCGCGCGGCGGCACGCCGCCCAACCTTCGATAGACTCAGGCGCCACGTGCCACGACGGGCAGGGTGAAGTGATAGAAGGGTTTCACCTTGGCTTTGGTTCAGCGGCGAGTGGGACAGTGTGCCGTCACCTCGGCAACTCCTGTGCCGCGACGGCCAAGCGCCTCACCAGCCGGGCCCACAACACTCCCCACTGGCGGCAGCGTTCCTCGACCTCCTCGATCGAGGATTCGCGCAGGGCGATCGGTCCGTAGTGGCCGCTGAAAGCGTTGCCCTGGACGATCATGCCGTGGTTGAGCAGCACGTGGAGCGTGCTCATCAGGGCGAGCTCGGCCCCGCTGCCGGGCCGGCTGCCGGCCGTGAAGGCGCCGCCAACTTTGCCGACCAGCGGGCCGGGATACCCCTGGTGGGCCACCACGTCGAACAGGCGCTTGAGTTGCCAATCCATCCCACCGAACCGGGCCGGATTGCCCACGATAATCCCGTCGGCGGCCTTCATCTCCTCCCAGGTCACCTCTTCCACCGTGCGTACCCGAGTCCCGACTCCCTCGGCCTCGATCGCTGCGCGAATCGGTTCCACCATGGCCCCTGTACGGCCCCGTTCCGTGACATACACGATCAGCACTTCCAGGCTGCGGTCGGCCATACGTCCCTCCTGTCTCAATTGCTGCGGACCAGGCGCGGTCGTGCCGAAGTGTACCGTGGTAGTCGCATTGCTTCAAGTCCCGCCGCCAGGAGGTCTGGCGCAGCGCCGCGGCGGCTACTTCACCGTGAACAGCTCGTAGAAGATGGGGAACGTTCCCAGGAAGCCGAGGCCAACCAGCAGCAGCGTGACCAACCACACCCTGCCGAAGTTGACGTCTCGACCCCGCCACAGGAATCCGAGGACCACCCAGACTACCAGCCAGCCGATGACCGCCCCGCCGGTCTTGCCGGAGAGCGGCCCGACTGCCGCGACCCAGGTCAAGGCCGCCTTGATCGCCGGCGAGGCCTCCGCCAGGGTGGTCAGGAGCCCCAGGATCAGGCTCCCAATGCCTGCGGCCAGGAGGGCGGCTGCCGCGGGTCCGTTGGGCTTTGGCTGGGCCACGGGCACGATGATTTCCGCTGGCTCCGACGTTGTGCTCATTGCAGTCTCCCTGCGCTGCACACTGCAGGTTCGTCCAATAGTGAAGTGAGCGTGCGCCTCACCTACAGGGTCGGGGCGACCTTGTTCAGGAAGGCGCCGAAGAGCCCGGCCACGGCCGCGGCGGCGAAGGCCAGCACGAACAGGACGAGCAGCGCGTTGCGGACACGCCGCTCCTGCGCCAGGCGTGGCCCGTAGTAGATGACCACGTAGGCCACGGCGGTGGCCAGGATCGGCGCCAGCCACGCCACGTGCTCCTTCCACTCCATTCCGAAGGTGTGCCAGAGGGCCTTGTTCGGATCGGCCAGGAGCAGCGACCGTGGGCTGGTCGGGGACGGGTCGCGATACCAGGGATAGACGACATAGGTGCCGATGATGACGGTCAGCCAGGCGACCAGCGCCATGACCAGGGTGCCGATCTCCAGCCGTGGGAGCCGCTCCCGAAGACCCCCAACCGTCACGAGTTCAGCCCGCAGGCTCCACAGCCCGGCAAGCCCGCCGGCGAACGCCAGGAGGAAGATCGCTCCGAGTCCCATGCCATGAATGACCGTCCAGAACTCCCGGTCGGTGAGCGACATGGTGAACCTCCTTCCGATGTCGTGCTGTGCGTCGCAGTACAGCGGGATGCAGTACTAGAGCAGTACTAGACAAGTATATGCATCGGCGAGAGCAGGCTGCCATGTCCTGTGGGGTGGTCTTGCCATGCCTGACGGGTGGTTCTGCGATACCCTCTGGAGGTAGCCTGGTCCCCATCCGTTGGGGTAGGCTCGCGGGGCGCAGAGGTCGGGGAACTGGCACCGGCAGTGCGGGAAGGCACGGCGCCGCCACGGCGAGGCGGCGGCCAGTCCCTCTCACCGTGGCGGCGGTGAAGGAGCGTGCAGACGGCTAGCGGTCTGTGACTCGTCAAGTGAGAGGTGGTATCCGAGCCGCGACCGTGAGGCCCTTCGACAGGCTCAGGCCCTTCGACCGGCTCAGGATGAGCGGAGGACCCCGGGGTCCGCTCATCCTGAGCCGGTCGAAGGACCTGAGCCTGTCGAAGGGCCTCACGGTCGCGGCTCGGATACCACCCTACGAATCAGCAGTCACAGTGTACTAGCGTGGGGTGCGGCTTCGCTGCTATGGGGCGGCGCTCGGCGTCGCCACCTCGCCCTCCGTAGGCAGCCGGGCCAGGAGCCGCCGGATGCGCCCCTGCAGATGCTCGTGGCGCGAGGCCGTCTGCTCCAGCGTCTCGAGCGCGGTGCGGAGCAGCACCACCTCGTCTTCGCCCAGACTCAGGCTCACCACCGGCCTGGCGCCGACCTCCTGCTCCTCGGCCGAGGTCAGGGGCTGCCCGTCGGTTGGCGACAGGGCCGGCGGTCGGACCAGCAGGAGCGGGAGGTTCCCCTGTCGCAGCACAGCGCCTGGGACGCTGCCGAAGACGAGGCGGCCCAGGCCGGTACGCCCGTGGGTGGCCATGACCACCATGGCAGCCCCGTGCTCGCGGCCCGCGGCGGCGATGGCCTCGGCCGGCGACCCTACCCGCACGTCGAGCTGGACGGGGCTGCTGGAGGCCCCCAGGCGGCTGGCCACCTGGCTCAAGTAGTGCTGCGCCTCGGTCGTGAGCGCCTCCACCTGCTGCTCGAGCGCGGTGGCCTCTCTGCCATAGACGAGGTAGGCGACGACTCGCCCGTCGGCGGTGAGGACGCGGTCGGGCACGGGCGCCACGTGCAGCAGCACCAGTTGGCCGTCGAGCGCTCTGGCCAGGCCCTCCGCCACCGGCAGGGCGGCCGTGGCGAAGTCGGAGCCGTCGAGCGGGACCAACAGGCGCGGGTGTGTGGCGAGCGAGGGCCCCTCCTGCTGCCAGGCGCGGACCAGCAGCACCGGCGCCGGACTGCCGACCAGCACCCCCTTGGCCACGCTGCCGTAGATCCACCGGTCGAGCCCGGAACGGCCGTGCGTGGCCATGACTACCAGGCCGACTCCACGCAGGCGGATCTCGTCCAGGATGCCCTGGGCCGCCTCGCCGTAGGGTACCGCCGTCTCGCTCGCCAGGCCCCGCTCGGTCAGACGGGCCGCGACGTCGGCCAGGTACGCCTCGGCCTCCTCGACCGCCTGCACTTGGGCCCTGGTTGGATCGATGCCGGGGAAGACGCGGGCCAGCGTGGCCCGCACCAGGACCAGCCGAGCGCCGCTGGCCTGCGCCAGCGCCTCTGCGTAGGGGAGCGCTCGCTCGGCCAGCCGCGAGCCATCGAGCGGGACGAGCAGCTTGGTGAACATACCTCGGTCCTCCTTTCGTGAAGTCGTGAAGCATTCAGCGATCAGTCGCCAGCGCTGGGGGCAGCGGGTGAGGGACGCGACTACAGGGATCGGCCGTCCCTGCGGTACTGGGGAGTGTAGCACGCCGCGCCGCTGGCCGCTGCGAGTTGCTGGCTGGCCGCCGGTGCCTGGCCACCCGCCTTCAGCGTATGGCCCCGGCCCCACTGGAACCACACCCAGCGGGGCAGTTTGGCGGGTGCCAGGGGGTGGTTCGACAACCCACCCGGGTGGGTGGGCCTGGCGGCTACCCGGCTCGTCCCCCTGGGAGGCCGTCCACGTGGGCCTCGTCTCTCAGGAAGTGGTCCATGTCGGAGGCGGCCCGCCGTCCCCAGGCCATGGCCGACACCACCGTGTCCGGGCCGGTGGCGGCATCGCCCCCGGCCCAGACGCCCAGGCGGCTCGTGCGGCCGGTCGACGGATCGGCCTGGATGTAGCCGCGCTTGTCCAGCAGCACGCCGTGGAGTTCGTCGCGCAGGTGAGGGTCGGGGCCGTAGCCGGTGGCGAGCACCACCATGTCGGCCGGCAGGTCGAACGGGTCTTCAGGGACCGGCACCGGGGTGCGGCGCCCATCCGGGCCGGGCGCCCCCAGCTCCATGCGGCAGCAGGATACGGAGGCCAGGTGGCCCTGGGCATCGGCCACGAAGCGCACCGGCGCGACCAGGAACTGGAACCTCACCCCTTCCTCCTCGACCAGGTCCACTTCCTCGTGGCGGGCGGGGAGCTCGGCCCTGGAGCGCCGATAGAGCACGGTGACCTCTTCCGCTCCCAGGCGCAGCGCGGTCTGCGCCGCGTCCATGGCGGTGTTCCCGCCGCCGATGACCACGACGCGCCGTCCCGAGCGGCGTTCCCCGTAGAGCTTGGCCGCCGAGAGGACGGCGGTGGCGGTGTGTACCCCACGGAGCTGGGAACCAGGGATGTCCAGGAGTGTTGGGCAGGGTGCGCCCGTGGCAAGGAGGACGGCCTGGCAGCCACGCAGGAAGAGCTCGTCCAGGCCCAGGTCGCGGCCGAGGCGGGCCTTGCCGTGGAAGGTCACCCCCAGGGCGAGCAGGCGCGCCACCTCGACCTCGAGCACCTCGGCCGGCAGTCGAAAGGCCGGGATGCCCCAGGCAAGCACGCCGCCGATGGCCGGCAGGCTGTCGTAGAGGTGGACCTCGTGGCCGCGTTCCGCCAGCAGGGCGGCAGCCGCCATGCCGCACGGGCCAGCCCCGACGACGGCTGCCCTGCGCCAGGTGGAGTGGCCGGGCTCGCGCGGGCGCAGGCCCATGGCCTGTTCCCAGTCGCCCAGGAACCGCTCCAGGCGGCCGATGGCGACTGGCTCGCCCCGCCGGGCGACGACGCAGGCGCCCTCACACTGGCGGGGATGGTCGCACACCCGGCTACAGATCGCCGGGAAGGAGCTGGTCTGGCGGAGCGCCAGCACGCCCTCCTCAAGCCGCCCATCGCGCAGGGCGGCGAGGAACGTGGGCACGGAGTTTCCGCCCGGGCACGCCGCCACGCAGGGCTGAGCCGGGCAGTGCAGACACCGTTCCGCCTCCGCCCTGGCCTCAGCCAGGGTATAGCCGAGCTCGATCTCGGCGAACGAACGGACTCGCTGCGACAGGTCGAGCCGTCGAGTCGGCACCCGTCGCGGTTGTAGCTTTGTCATAGTGCCTCCTGGACCATCACCGAGAGCAACAACCATAGCATAAGCTGTAAGAGCAGCTCATACCGCTGGTAAAGCCCAGGATTGGCGAGATGGCACTTCCTGTGCCTACATCTGCCTGTAGGATGCGCGATGCGGGTAGGCCGGCGCCACCTCCCGAGGGGTAGTCTTGCTCCCTATCCGTTCGGGTGGGACAGGGGATGCAACAGGGTCTGTTGCGCAACGGATGGGAGTGGGCAGGGTGTGCGCGGAGGCGTAGGGGGGCGGGCGTGTTCTTGGTGGGGCGGGCGTCTCTGCCCGCCCGTCCGCGCCCCCGGGCCACGGGCGGGCAGAGACGCCCGCCCCACCGGGGAGACACCCCCAGACCGGCGAGACGAACCACTGGGTGGTGGCACAGGCGGCCCGCCTGTGCAGGCTCGACCGCTCTGGGCGGGGCGCTACGTGCTCGCGAGCGCCTCGGCACTCGGCGCGCTGGCGCCAAGCACGGTTTCGACGGACGGGAGGGCAGGGAGGCCCTGGCCCGGCTCGTAGGCGCAGGTCGGATCCGAGGCCAGGGGGTCGCCGGTCAAGGCCCAGGCCCGGGCGCGGCTGCCGCCGCAGACCGCCCGGAAGGAGCAGGCGCCGCACTTGCCCTGGAGTTGCGCCGCATCTCGCAGGGTGCGGAACAGGGGGTGCTGGCGATAGAGGTCGACCAGGGACGTCTCCCGCACGTTGCCCGCCGGCATCTGCAGGAAGCCACTCGGGTAGACCTCGCCCACGTGGGAGACGAAGGCGAAGCCCTTGCCGTCGTTCACGCCCTGCTGCTGCGGGGCCTGCCCATCGCGGAAAGCGTAGCCGGCGCCGGTGGCTTCCCAGCGGACCTCGTTGCTGGGGAGATCCGGGGGCAAGCCCCGCGCCTGGCGCTCCCGCTGAATGACGACCCGTCGGTAGTGCTGAGCCGCCGTGGTCCGCACGCGGAACGGCACTCGCTTCGAGAGGCTCCACAGCCACTGGAGCACCACCTCGATCTCCAGGGCGTCGAGCATATCCTCGCGCTGGCCACGCCCAGTCGGCACCAGGAAGAACACGTTCCAGACCTGAATGTCGAACTCCTGCAGCAGCGCCGCGAGGCCGGGCAGGTCGCGCACCGTCTGGCGGGTCACGGTCGTGCCGATCTGGAGCGGCAGCCCCAGCGAGCGTGTGTCGCGCATGATGCCCAGCGCCCGGGCAAAGGAGCCGGCCACGCCCCGGAAGGCATCGTGGGTGGCTTCGAGCCCGTCGACGCTGACGTGGACCATGGAGATGCCGATCTCGCGCAGGACGTCCAGGCGCTGGCGGGTGGCGAGGGCTGTGGCCGAGGGAGAGAGGCCGACGCGCAGGCCGGACGCGACGGCGTAGCGGGCCAGGTCCGGCAGGTCGCGGCGCATGAAGGGGTCGCCGCCGGTCAGGATCAGGATCGGTCGCCCCAGCCGCACCACGTCGTCGATCAGGCGCTGTCCTTCGGCGGTCGTGAGCTCGTGCGGGTCGCGGCGGGGAATCGCCGCCGCGCGGCAGTGGCGGCAGGCCAGGGCGCAGGCGCGGGTGGTTTCCCAGGCGACCACGTAGGGCGTCTGGTCGAAATCGACGGTGAAGTAGTCCGGGCGAGGGGGCAGGCTAGACATGGGCGGCCACCTCGCCCGGTCGGGAGAGCTCCTCGTCGGTGAGGTAGCAGCTCGGGTCGGGCGCCCAGGCGTCGCCCGCCAGCGCCGTCGCCCGGGCGCGGAAGCTGCCGTTGCACAGGTCCAGGAAGCCACAGGTGGCGCAGCGCCCCGTCAGCAGGGACCGCCGCTGGCGCAGCTTGGAGAGGATCGGGTGCTGCGGGTCCGACCAGATGGCGCTGAAGGGGCGGGTGCGCACGTTGCCCAGGGCGGTCTGCCACGAGAACTGGTCCGGGTGGACTTCGCCCCGATTGTCGACGTGGGCGATGGCGATGCCGGAGCGGTTGCCGCCGCTGCGCGCCAGTTCAGCGCGCACGCGCTCCGCCTCGGCGGCCCCGCGCTCGCGCCGCACCCAGTGGTACAGGTAGACGGCGTCGGCGTGGTTGTCGACCGTGAGCACCTCGATGGGCAAGCCCCGGGCCACGTAGTCGGCCGCGCGGCGGAAGATCGCGTCCACGGCCGCCCGGGCCTCCCCCGGGTCGAGCAGGTCCTGGAGCAGGAAGCGGCCCCGGCCCGAGGGCACCAGGTGGTAGAAGCACACCCGCCCGACGCTCTCGCGCTCGACCAGGTCGAACAACTGGGCCAGGTCGACGACCGTGTGGCGGGTCAGGGTCAGACGGACGCCGACCTTCAGGCCGGCCGCCCGGCAGTTGCGGATGCCCTGCAAGGCGGCCTGGAAGGCTCCCTCCTGGCCGCGGAAGCGGTCGTGGGTGGGCTCCAGACCATCCAGGCTGATGCCCACGTAGCCCACGCCGATGGTCTTGAGCCGCTCAGCCACGGCGGGGGTGATGAGCGTGCCGTTGGTGGACAGGGTGATCCGCAGCCCCAGCGAGCGGGCCAGCGCGGCCAGTTCCAGCAGGTCGGGCCGGATGAGCGGCTCGCCGCCAGAGAGCAGCAGCACGGGTACGCCGAAGGCGGCCAGGTCCTGGAGCATGGTTGTGGCCTCGGACGTGCTCAACTCGCCGGGAAAGTGCTTGTTGCCCGCGGCGGCGTAGCAGTGGACGCACGCCAGATTGCAGCGCCGGCTCACGGTCCACACCACCACCGGGCGGTGCCAGGCGTCCTCCTGGCGCGCGCCGTAGCGCAGGTGGTCCGTCTCCGTCCGCACCCCTCCGAGCAGCCTTGTCACGCCGAGCATCCGCTACGCCTCCTGTCAGGTGATTCTGTGCCGAGTCGACAGTCGACAGTCAACAGTCGACAGTCAACAAGTCACAGTTCGCTCGTACCCTGTTGACTGGAAACTGTCGACTGTCGACTGTCGACTGTCGACTCGGTTTAGTTGCGCCCGCTGCTGGTCCTCTTTGTCCTCGGGCGGCGTCACGCCGGGCGACCAACTGAGCAGGAGCAGCAAGACGGCAGCCAGCAGTAGGGCCAACCCGATGAGCAGACTCGTCGCCGCCTCCACAGCCCCGCCTCCTCAACACGATGACGAGTCCATCTTCACCGGTGGCCCGTTACTGGGCAGTGAATGCAGTGGCGGCGCCTGTAACAGCTACGTTATCATCTGCCACCTGTCCGCGCCCTCGAAGGGGTAGCTGCAAGGCTCCCTCGTGGGCAGTGGCGATGGCCGCCGGGGCGCTGCCTCGCAGCGTCCGCAGACAGACGCAGTATAGCGTAAGTGCTGAGTCCTGAGTGCTGAGCAGGAGGTCAGGGATCTGACCGGGTCTTGTGCTGGGAAGTCGTAGGGGCAGACGGCCCTGTCTGCCCGCTGGGAAGTCGTAGGTGCAGACGGCCCTGTCTGCCCGCTGGGAAGTCGTAGGGGCAGACGGCCCTGT